>CAJQNF010000113.1 GCA_905479625.1 uncultured Flavobacteriaceae bacterium
AATGTTGTTTTTTTGCAATTTCTTGAGGATAAAAGTACTTCAATCAATAACTTTAACAAAACTTTATCATAACAAAGACAATACTTGAGCAACATATAGGAGGATTATTACGTTGTTTTTAACTAAACCCTCCTCATTATGGTAAAAGAATTTTTTTGGATGTGCTCAGGCGCAGACACAGACCTGCTTCAGGAAAGTCCTAAATCAGAACAGATTAAATATGCCGGTATTGGCGGAACTGTATTTTTTACAGCAATTATGGCTTTTGTGTCAAGTTCATATGCTTTATATACTGTTTTTGACAATGTTTATATGGCCATACTTTTTGGCTTAATCTGGGGCATGCTCATTTTTAATCTAGACCGATTTATTGTTGGAACTATAAAAAAACGAGATTCGTTTTGGAAGGAATTCCTACAAGCTTCTCCACGATTAATTTTGGCATTGATTATTGCCATAGTTATCTCAAAACCTTTAGAGTTAAAAATATTTGAAAAGGAAATTGACAGGGTATTATTGGAAGAAAAAAACAATATGACACTGCTAAATCAAGATCAAATAGCCCAGCAATTCACACCTGAGATAGAAAGAGTTGAAGCCGAAATAAAATCTATTCAAGGTACTGTTACTGCTAAAGAAATAGAAGTAAATGACTTATACAGCACTTATATCACCGAAGCAGAAGGTACGCAAGGCACCATGAAACTTGGTAAAGGGCCCGTATATGAAGAAAAACGAGAAAAACACGATGCCCAATTAAAAGAATTACAGCAATTAAAAGATAGCAGCGCCGCAAAAATAGCACGTAAAGAAATTGTCCTTGCCAACCTGAGAGATAAACAAAAACTGCAAACTGCCAATAGCCAACCTATCATTGATGGATTCGATGGTTTGATGGCCAGGATCAATGCACTCGACAAGCTGCCGGCAATGCCTTCATTGTTTATATTATTATTATTTATCGCCATCGAAACAGCTCCTGTTTTTGCGAAAATAATGGCACCAAAAGGAGCTTACGACTTAAAATTCGAGGAACAGGAAGATGCATTAAAGGTTTGGGTGACCCAGCAAAAAAATCAGAGGGCTGCGGTTCTTGACACAGATACCAGCTTGAATGAAAAAGTTTACTACGATGTGGCTAAGGATGAAGAAATTTATGAGTACAAAAAACAAAAAGCCAAGGATCTATTAAAATTACAATCAGATCGTTTTTACAAAAAACAAAGTGATGTTTTAGGCTAAATATTTAGTTTATATTTGAAAATTAATTCATCCGAATGAACCTAATTCAAACAGATAGACTTCTTATTAATAAAATTACCATTGATGATGCTGCTTTTGTTTTGGAGTTGATGAATGATAAAGACTGGATTAAAAATGTTGGAGACAAAGGAGTCCGAACTATTGAAGATGCCCAAGCGTATATTCAACAGCGCTTTATAAAGACTTATCAGGAATCAAATTGCGGTTTTTATAGCCTCAATATTAAAAACACCCATGAAATTATTGGCATTGCAGGTCTCGTCGACAGAGAAGGTATTGATCATATAGATATCGGATATGGCATACTTCCTGAGTTTAGAGGAAAGGGTTATGCATTTGAAGCTACTAAGGCAATTTATGACTATGGTTATCAAGAATTAAATCTTGAAAAAATTGTAGCAATAGTAAATCCGGATAATCTGCATTCAATCAAGTTATTGTCAAAACTAGGTTTAGAATTTGAAAAAATGATTCGTTTGCCAGATGAAGAAATTGACATTTTACTTTATTCTTGAAAGATCACATTGAACTATGAAATTAACGAACCGAAATATCCACAGAGATGTAGCCTTTTTTTATGTTGGATTACTTATCGCTTTTTCCTTTTCAGGAATCATCTTAAACCATAGACAGGATTGGTACCCCATGGATTACACCTACGAATCGTCAGAGGTTGAATTGATACTTCCGGAAGACACCAATTTAATTGATGATAATCTTTTAAAAGAAGCAACAGCCTCTTGGGGTATCGAGGCAGAATTTGACAGCCACAGATTAAGAGATGAATCACTAAGAGTTTATTTTAAAGACAATGTGGTTGCCGATATAGATGTTATCACTGGGAAAGGTATCGTTGAGTATAAAAGAAAAACCCCATTTTTAGGACATACCATGTACCTGCATAAAACCACCAATAGTTTCTGGATTTGGTACTCTGATATTTTCGGAGCGGCTATGATCTTAATTGCAATTACAGGAATTTTAATTCCTGCAGGCAAAAGTGGCTTTAAAAAAAGAGGTTGGAAACTAGCCTTAGCTGGTCTGATATTTCCGCTTATTTTTCTTTTTATTCTCGCCTAAAAACACCTTGTGATTCCAAAGTCCACATTTCTGTATCCGGACATTGCTCTATTTAAATATGGTACGTTTTTAAGCTATAACAATATGATATTATCCAATCCATAGGTTCTAGTAGGAATAGTACCAACTAATAATTACTTTTATTAAAAAAAGTAAATGGGTCAAATTCCTTTTATACCTACTGAATTTATGGAGTCTCATACTGACTTCAAACAATTGATCCATGCCTTAAAAAAAGGGTTTGCAGAGAGTGCTGTTGAAACTCCTATGCGACATCATCACGATTATGCCAATCCTAAAGAATCCAATGACTCCACATTATTGTTAATGCCTTCCTGGGAAGCAGGAAATGATATTGGCGTTAAGGTCGTAACCGTGAATCCTAACAATGGTAAATATGATTTGCCTTCCATTCAGGGCACCTATCTATATATGGACGGTCATAAAGGGATGATCAGGGCAATTCTTGATGCAAAGGCGCTTACTGCCAAGCGAACGGCTGCTGCCTCAGCGCTTGCTGCTTACTATCTTGCAAAAAAAGATGCTTCAAGTATGCTGATGTTGGGCACCGGTGCATTATCAATCAATTTGATCAAGGCACATACCAGTATCAGACCCATCAAAAAAGTTTTTGTATGGGGACGAAATTTCAATAAAGCAAAACTAATCGCTGCTCAATTTAATCAGAGAAATATAGAGGTTATTGCCATAGAAAATTATGTAGAGACAATCTCAAATGTTGATATTGTATCCTGTGCCACGCTATCTAAAGAACCCCTTGTTTTTGGAAAAATTTTGAAAGAAGGTCAACATCTTGACCTGGTAGGAGCCTATAAAAAAGATATGAGAGAAGCTGATGACGAGGCAGTACTTAGATCCAGTGTTTTTATTGATACTTTTCAGGGCGGATTAAAGGAATCCGGAGACATTGTTATTCCTCTGAAAAAGGAAATTCTTAATGAGGCCGATATCAAAGCTGATCTTTTTGGGCTATGTTCAGGATCGCATAAAGGCAGGCAGTCTGACAGTGAAATTACCTTCTTTAAATCTGTGGGACACGCTTCTGAGGATCTTATTGCTGCCCGCTATTATTATGGGCAATGGAAGGGAGTTATGTAATGAAATTTACGATAGCATGAGTACGTATCAAAATATAAAGCGCAAGAAGGAATTCAAACCAAATAAGGATTGGCTTCAGATCAAAACGGTTGACATGCACACGGGTGGCGAACCTTTGAGGGTGATCATAGAGGGTTTTCCTGAACTTAAAGGGAGTTCTGTACTCGAATACCGCAGATACTGCAAAGCGCATTATGATCATCTAAGAACGGCTCTTATGTTTGAACCAAGAGGCCACGCTGATATGTATGGCTGTATACTTACTCCTCCCAATGATACTGAAGGTGATTTTGGTGTGGTATTTCTTCATAATGAAGGATATTCAACCATGTGTGGACATGCTATTATTGCCTTAACTACCCTCACCATTGAAATGAAATGGATTAATGTTAAAGAAGGTGATAATGAGGTGAAAATAGATGCGCCTTGCGGCAGAATTACTTCCTATGCCCATGTTAAAAATGGTAAAACTACTGGTGTCAGGTTTCATTGTGTTCCTAGCTTTGTTGTTGGATTGGATCGTGTTATTGAGACTCCCGATGTGGGAAAGATCACCTATGACCTGGCCTATGGCGGCGCCTTTTACGCCTATGTTGATATGGATAAAAATAACTTTAACTTTGATTTATCAAAAGATTCCTATCAGGCATTGATCCGCAAAGGTATGGCCATCAAAAAAGCCGTGATGCAACAAAATCAAGAGATATTACATCCTTTTGAAGAAGATCTTAGTTTTTTATACGGTACCATTTTCACAGGCGGACCTCATGATGATTCTAATGACAGCAGAAATGTTTGCATATTTGCCGATGGCGAAGTGGACCGCTGTCCGACAGGATCGGGAGTATCAGGCAGAATGGCCATTCATAAAATGAGAAATGAACTTGAGGTCGGTGAAACAATGCGTATCGAGAGTATCACTGATGCTGTTTTTGTCGGATCAGTTGTACAAGAAGTAGATTATGGTCCGTTTAAAGGTGTCATCCCACAAGTAGAAGGAACGGCTCATATAACAGGAATGCATACCTTTGTGATAGACCCAAAAGACCCTATGAAAAATGGGTTTATTTTAAGATAATATGATGAAAATAGAAAAGATCCTCAACCCTAATAAATTATTGGAACATATACAAATTAGCAACAATAACCTCACTGCAAAGATCTATCCAAATCTTGGAGGAAGTCTTCAGGAACTGATTGTCAATAGGGTCAATATCATTGATGGCATAAGTAACGATAACGCTGGTCTTCATGATTATGCGAATTCCTATAAATCATCCATTCTCTTTCCGTTTCCCAATAGAATAGAAGATGGCACGTACGAGTATATGGGTCTAACTCATCAGCTTTCTGTGAATGAAGTTTCTGTAAACAACAGCATCCATGGATTAGTCTATAATAAAGAATTCAAAGTCACTTCTATGAAGTCTGATGAAAATATGGCAACAGTTGCATTGACTTATCATTCAAATGGTTTAGCTCCGGGTTTTCCTTTTGCTTATGAATTGAAACTGACCTATAAAATAAGTGCAAATGGAAGTTTAAAGCTTCGGTTTGACATTGCTAACATAGGGAATCTCCCCTTCCCTTATGGAATGGGATGGCACCCGTATTTTAAAACTGAGCAGTTTTCTACAAGTACACTTTCCTTCCCTTCGAAGGATTTTTATGCGTGCAATGAAAGAAGCCTTCCCATAAAAACTTTAGCTTCTCCCCTCCCTGCCACTTTTAAAATGAAGGATAAAAAATTTGATGATGCCTATTCGTTGCATAAGTCCGAATGCAGTTTTGAATCAAATTCTTACAAACTGCACTTTGATTTTGACTATCCGGAAGGAAGCTATTTACAAGTCTATACACCTCCTCATGGAAAAAGCATCGCCATTGAACCCATGACTTGTGTTGCCAATAGTTTTAACAATGGGATCGGTTTAAAAGAATTGCACACGGGTAAATCTGATTGCTGGGAGATACATATGAAACTGGAAATGAAATTATGAACTGAGGCCATGCAAGAATTGGAATATAGCAACATGTTGATCGAATCCGATACAGCTAAAAATATCCTTCTGGAACTTTATGGTTTGCAAGGAGAGGCCAGCCGGCTTCCGGGTGAATATGATATGAATTTCAAAATTCGCATCAAAAATCAGGACCAGTATATTTTAAAAATATCAAGACCTGATACTGATCCTAAAACCTTAGATTTTCAACAAAAGCTTTTGAGTCATTTGGAGCAAGGTTCCCAAAATATAACAGCACCAATAGTTATCCAGGGTAAATCCGGAAAAATGTTATCATCTTATGTCGATAGTTTTAACCGGGTAAGATTGGTAAGACTGTTAAGCTGGGTTCCGGGTAGGATGTACCATCAAGTCATCCCCAAGCGTCATGGTCTAAGACTTAGTTTGGGAATATGCATAGGAAAACTCACTGCCGCGCTTGAAAGTTTTGATCATCCAGAGGCCCACAGGATATTTGAATGGGATCTCGCCAATTCCCTATGGACAGCACAACACAGAGATCTTTTTAAGGGGGTTAATAAAGAAATCGTTACTTACTTTCAGCAGAGATTTTCGGATCTTCAGAAAGGATATGCAAATCTGCCAAAATCAGTCATTCACAATGATGCCAACGACCATAATCTTATTGTCACCAATAATTTAAAGGATCCTGAAGTTTTGGCGGTTATTGATTATGGTGATGCTATTTATTCTCAAACTATCAATGATCTTGCTGTTACCTGTGCCTATGGTATCATGGAACAAGATGATCCGCTGTCAGCTGCATTGGATATCGTAAAGGGCTTTGATCATGGTCGAAAATTACAGGAAGAAGAATTGCGCTATCTCTATGATTGTATCGCCATGAGGCTTGTGATTACGGTGACAAAATCAGCACTCAACAAAATTAAAGAACCAGATAATATTTATTTACAAGTCAGTGAAAAACCTGCCTGGGAAGTCTTAAAAAAATGGAAGGAGTTCAGTGCGGATTTCGTCTATTACAGTTTTAGAAATGCCTGCGGCTATACAGCGCATCCGAATGAAGAAAAATTTGCTTCATGGGCCTCAGAGGTAAACATTGGATTGGACCAACTTTTCCCGACAAAAAACACCCAAGACTCTGTTCGGATTGACCTAAGTGTTTCCAGTAAATGGCTGGGTCATTTAAGTGAGTTTGCCAATTTTGAGCTTTTTGATTTCAAAATAAATCAACTTCAGAAAAAACATCCAAATGCTATTATCGGGGGTGGATATATAGAGCCAAGGCTTGTATATAATACCGAGGCTTACCAAAAAAATGGCAATGAAAAAAAAGAGAGCAGGACGATACATTTAGGGATCGATTTCTGGCTCCCGGCAGGTACACCCGTACATGCTCCACTAAAAGGTGAAGTTGTTATTGCAGAGAACGATGCTGGAGATAAAGAATACGGCGGACTCATTATCCTGAAACACAAAGCAAAAGAATTCAATTTTTTTAGCCTTTACGGGCATTTGTCTGTTGCAAGCGTCACTAGCAGAGTTGTGGGAGAAATCATCGAAGTAGGAGAATTAATAGGCTATCTGGGTAATTATCCGGAAAATGGTAACTGGCCACCACACCTGCATTTTGAAATCATGCTTTCTATGCTTGATTATCAAAAAGACTTTCCGGGAGTAGCCTACCACAGTGAAATTGAAACATGGAAAAGTATCTGCCCTGACCCTAATCTTCTTTTTAAACTGGAGTCTTTGCGGCAGCCTGTTCATCCTGACAACAAAGCATTAAGTGACTTTCGAAAAACACATTTAGGAAAAGGTATGAGCCTGTCTTATGAGCAACCTTTACAAATGGTGAGAGGCATGGGTGCCTATCTGATCGATCAATTTGGAGCCACTTATTTGGACACGGTAAACAATGTAGCTCATGTGGGTCATGAAAACCCTTTTGTTGTAAAGGCAGGTCAGGATCAAATGGCATTACTGAATACAAATACAAGGTATTTACATGAAAACATTAATCTGTTGGCCGAGGAATTATTGGACACCTTTCCCCCGGAATTATGTGTGGTTCATCTTGTAAATTCGGGTAGTGAAGCCAATGAACTAGCTATTCGTATGGCTAAGGTAGTGACCGGAAACAAAGATATCCTGGCCTCTGAGATGGGCTATCATGGAAACACAAATGCCTGTATTGAAATCAGCTCCTACAAGTTTGATGGTAAGGGAGGAAACGGCTGCCCGGAACATACACAGATCTTTCCTATTCCTGATTGTTTTAGAGGACAGCATCGTGGAGAAAATACCGGGAATGCATATGCCAAAGAGGTAGAGAAGGTCATTTCAGTGCTTAAAAAAAAGGGGAGAGCCCCGGCTGCCTTCATCATAGAACCGATTATTAGTTGTGGCGGACAAATTGAATTGCCCCAGGGATTTTTGCCTAAAGCTTATACTCACACAAGAAATGCCGGAGGTCTGTGCATATCTGATGAAGTACAAGTGGGTTGCGGAAGAATGGGATCTGCCTTCTGGGGATTTCAGTTGCACAATGTAGTTCCTGATATTGTAACCATCGGAAAACCTTTAGGTAACGGGCATCCTGTGGCGGCAGTTGTATGTACAAGAGAGGTTGCCGATAAATTTGCCAACGGCATGGAATATTTTAATACTTTTGGAGGCAACCCTGTTTCTTGCGCCATTGCCACAGAAGTTCTGAAAACAGTCAAAAGAGAACACTTACAGGCCAATGCCCTGGAAGTAGGGAATTATCTAAAGACCAAACTAAAAGAACTGAAAAAGACTTTTCCCATTCTAAAAGATATAAGAGGTCAGGGCTTATTTTTAGGAATAGAATTAACCAATGAGCAGTTACAGCCTTTACCCGAACAAACCCAATACCTGGCTAATCGTATGAAAGATCTCGGTATTTTAATGAGCGTTGACGGTCCGGATCACAATGTTTTAAAGATCAAACCGCCCATGGTTTTTTCGAAAACTAATGCAGAACAAGTTTTACTCGGACTTAACAAAGTTCTTTCAGAAGACTATATGAAAATCTAAAAAAAATTAATGATGAAAAATATACTTTTACTTGTAAGCCTGGTGCTGTTGACCTCCTTTAACGCGATAACTGTTAATGATGATGAAGTGGCCATAAGAAAGGTGATGGCAGATCAACAAGTGGCATGGAACAACTATGACTTAGAAGGTTTTATGCAAGGTTACTGGGAATCTGAAGACCTAAAGTTTTATGGTAGCAGCGGCGTTACTTCTGGATGGAACAATACCCTGGAGCGTTATAAAAAGAGCTATCCTTCAAAAGAACATACCGGAACTTTAAAATTCGTCCTAAACGAGATCTCAAAAATCAATAAAACTTCCTACTATGTGATGGGAGAATACCACCTCGAACGTTCAGTAGGAAATGCTGACGGTATATTTATGATCATCTTTAAAAAGATCGATGGCCATTGGAAGATTATTGCAGATACTTCCTGTAAAGGCTAATGGTTACTTCTTAAAATTCACACCCTGTATGTATACACTTAGAAAGGCAACATTAGATGATCTGACCACCTTACTCGATTTTGAACAAGGATTGATCCGGGTGGAGCGACCCATGGATCCGACGATTCAAGAAGGTAAAATTTCTTACTATGATATTGGCGCTTTTATAGTAGCCGAGGACGCAGAAGTTATTGTTGCCGAATTTGAAGGGAATATAGTAGCTTCAGGTTATGCAAGGATCAAAGATGACAGGCCTTATCTAAAACATGACAAACAAGGATATCTCGGTTTTATGTTTGTAACTGATCTGCACCGAGGAAAAGGGTTGAATAAACTCATCGTTGAAGAATTAATTCAATGGTGCCGAAACAACGCTATTTATGAAATTCGACTGGACGTCTATCAGGACAATCCACAGGCGATAAAAGCCTATGAAAAAGCCGGATTCAAAAAACATATGATTACCATGCGGCTCGATGCAAAGAACCGCTGATCTAGTTATTCATCAATCGCTCAATATCCTTAATCGCTATAGGCATCTTCGCGGTAAGGTTCGTAATTCCATCCTCAGTAATCAAATAATCATTTTCCAATCTGCAGCCAATACCTTCTTCTGGAATATAGATACCAGGTTCGCAAGTAAGTACCATCCCGGCCTCAAAGGGTCTGGAATAGAGTCCTACATCATGCACATCCAGTCCAATATGGTGAGCCGTTCCATGCATAAAATACTTTTTATATAGGGGATTTTCCGGATCCTGAGCTGCAATATCTTTCTTGGTTAGCAGGCCTAAACCAATGAGTTCGTTTTCGACCAGCTTAGCCATTTGTTCTTCATATTCTGCAGATATTACACCTGGTTTCAAAAGCTTAGAGCCTTGCTCTAAACAAGTCAACACAGCCTGGTATACTTCTTTTTGTCTTTTTGAAAACTGCCCGTTTACCGGGAAACATCTCGTGGTGTCTGAATTATAATTTCCATAGCACACGCCAAAATCCATGAGTATCATTTCTCCATCAACACATTTTCCGTCATTACTATTATAATGCAAAGCACAGGCATTTCCTCCCGAAGCGACTATTGGCTTAAAGGCATGACGTAAGGCTCCTTGTTTTAAAAAAACATAACTCAATTCAGCCTCCAACTCATATTCCATCATTCCTGGTTTTACGGATCTTAATACCCGTTCAAACCCTTGGATACTTATATCTGCTGCCCTTTGAATCATGGTGACCTCTTCCTGAGCTTTAACTTGCCTGAGTCCTCTGGTGATTTTTGCAGCCCGGTTATAAGCATGCAAAGGGTACTTGAGTTTGCACCAATTGATTAACCTGTCTTGCCTGGTCTCAATTTCCTTGGTCGATCTTTTGATATGTTCGTTATGACCCAGATAAAACCCATCGGCTTCAAAAGCGATTAACTGCAGGATCTTTTCAAAATCTTCCACCCACTCCACTCTTACAATATCCGAAATCTGAGAGGCATTATCTTTAGTCAACTTATCCCCTTCCCAGATCTTTATATGCTCATCTGTTTTTTTAATAAATAAGATTTCTCTGTATTCTTTTTTATAGGCATCCGGATATAGCATTAAAATAGTTTCCTCCTGATCAATTCCGGAGAGATAAAAGAGATCGTTGTTTTGAGCAAAACCCATGCTGTCATCCGCATTGGTCACCTGCACGTCATTTGAACATAAAAGCGCAATATGATTTGTTTGCATTTCCTTACCAAAGTTTAATCGGTTTTTTACAAACAAGCTGCTCTGAATGGGTTGATATCTCATCGTAGATTTATTTAAAAGGTTCGGTCAGGACTAAAAGGATTAAGTTCAAGAGAAGTTTTGTTTTCAGAAATAATTTCAGCTACCAATTTCCCTGTACCCGTTGCCATAGACCAGCCCATCATTGCATGACCAGTTGCTATAGTCAGGTTCGAGCATTTTTGCGTTCTGCCGATATATGGCAGCCCATCGGGAGATAAGGGCCTTAAGCCAGAAGACGCTCCTCTAATTTCCTCTTCAGTAATGGACACATGTTTGTAGTAGTCCTGAGCAGCCTTCGCGATAGCTTTTACCCTTACCGGATTTATTTTATCGCTAATACCTGCAATCTCCATGGTGCCGGCGAACCTTGTAAATCCATTCATAGGAGTTACAGCCGCCTTTGCTTCAGCAAGAATTGCAGGAAGTGAAATATTTGTTTCCCTGTTCACATTTATTCTATATCCTTTACCTGCCTGAAGTAAAAGTTTCATGCCTATTTTTTTAGCAACGAGCCCTGTCCAGGAACCCGCAGCAAGGATATATTCATCGGCTAAATAACTACCTTGGCTCGTAACAACCTTCCTGATTGCACCATCCTTTATTTGTATATCATGAACTTTTTCATTGTCTTTAATCTCAACGCCCTGAGCCAAAAGATACGTTTTCATGTTATTCATGAATTCATGAGGGGTCGTATGAGAATCACAGGAATAATAAGTCGCTCCAATCACATCTTCACTTACTGAGGGTTCCATAATTCTTAGCTCCTCTTTGCTGAGTACTTTTGATTCAAGATGAACGTCTCCAGCCAATTGTGCCACTTTGATTTCTTCTTCAAGCATCTTTTCCGTTTTACAGAGCATCAGTAAGCCTTTCTTTTCAAAATGGAAATCAAAACCGGGTTCTTTCTCGATCTCTTCATATAGCTCATGACTAAAAACGGCAATATCCCTGATTACAGGAATTGACCTATTGACATGTTTGTGGGTACAACTTTTATTAAATGCCCAGGCCCAGCGTAAAAAATCAGCATCCAGTCTGGGTTTTACATAAAAGGGGCTTGATGGATCAAACATCCATTTAATTCCTTTTTTAACAATTCCCGGTGACGATAAAGGGACGATATGACTGGGAGAAATATATCCGGCATTTACGTATGAGGCACCTCCATCCATACCTGACTGGTCAATAACAACAACTTCATGTCCTTCTTTTTGAAGATAATAAGCCGTACAAAGACCTATGATTCCTCCTCCAACAATAATACATTTTCTCAT
>CAJQNF010000114.1 GCA_905479625.1 uncultured Flavobacteriaceae bacterium
ATAATCCACTTTAAAGCTGTTATTATTGATCCCTAAATAGTAGCCAAAATGAATGGTTCTTTTGTCAAAATTTGGCAAATACTCTATCCTTTCCTTTTGTGCAAAAACAGCAGGAATAGAGAAACATAAGATAAGACTGAATAAAACGAATTGCCTGTTCATAGTTTTATTTAATTGCATGATAAATTGTTGCGACACCGAGAGTTTGAGGATACACGTTAGAACTATTAAACCCTGTTTTTAATAAAATATTGTTGAATTTTTCTCCATATGGAAAAGCAGCAGCAGATTCAGGTAAATAATCATAGGCACTCTTATCTTTCGAAAAGAGTTTACCAACTGTTGGAATCACATATTTTGAATAAAACTGGAAGCCTTGTTTTACCGGAAATGAAGTCGGCTGAGAGGTTTCGAGGACAATTAGCGATCCTTTGGGTTTTAACACTCTCAGGATCTCCTGCAAGCCTAGTTCAAGGTTTTCAAAATTTCTTACACCAAATGCCACTGTAATGGCATCAAAAGTACTTTCTTCAAAAGGCAACTTTTCAGAATCACCAATGACCATATCAACCTTGGCCTTCAAGCCTTCGTCTTTCACTTTTTGTATACCAATATTTAACATACCTGGTGATATGTCAAGTCCGGTAACATCATCAATATCCGCTTTGGCCATCATAATCGCCAAATCTCCTGTTCCGGTGGCTATATCAAGAACTTTTTCAGCTTTACCTTCTTTGACCAAGGCAACAACATTTTTTCTCCAGCTAATATCAATACCAAAGGTCAACACTCTGTTAAGGAAGTCATAATTAGAGGAAACGTTATCAAACATTTCGGTTACTTGCTCCTTTTTCCCTAGCTCAGAATCCTTATATGGAGTCACTTTTTTTGACATGGCAAAATTTTGCGTAAAGATAGGGATTCAAAACACATTTCACACCATTGGCCTTAAAAAGCAATTTAATTGGCAAAAGACTTGACAAAGGGTAGTTTGAGATTGTATATTTGCAAGCATTTTAATTAAAAAAAACCTATGAAGTTATCTAATTTCCAATATACGCTTCCTGAAGAATTATTGGCTGAATACCCATCTGAGAGAAGAGATGAAGCTAAATTAATGGTACTTAACAGAAAAGAAGATACCATTGAACACAAATCTTTTAAAGATATTGTAGACTATTTTGATGAAGATGATATTTTGGTTTTTAATAATACCAAAGTATTTCCAGCAAGATTATACGGGAATAAGGAAAAGACAGGAGCAAGAATTGAAGTGTTTTTGTTAAGAGAATTGAATGCAGAAAGCAGGTTATGGGATGTATTAGTGGATCCGGCCAGAAAAATCAGAATTGGAAATAAATTGTTTTTTGGAGAGGATAGCGGATTGGTTGCTGAAGTGATCGATAATACAACTTCCAGAGGTAGAACACTTCGTTTTCTCTATGACGGATCTTATGAAGAATTTCGTAAAAAACTAAACGAAATGGGTGAGACACCCCTTCCAAAATATATCAAAAGAGACGTTGAAGAGTCAAAAGATTTTTCTGATGAAGAAAGATACCAGACGATTTATGCGAAGCATGAAGGCGCTGTGGCTGCTCCAACGGCCGGACTTCATTTTTCAAAGCACTTGTTAAAAAAATTAGAGATCAAGGGTGTTGAGCTTAAGGAGTTAACGCTACACGTAGGTTTAGGAACTTTTAATCCGGTTGAGGTAGAAGATCTTTCCAAACACAGAATGGATTCTGAAGAAGTCTTAATTCCTGAAAGTACTGCAGATGCTGTTAATAAGGCAATTGATAAAAAGAGAAGGGTTTGTGCAGTAGGGACTACTGTGATGCGTTCTATAGAAAGTTCTGTTTCAGCTGACGCGCATTTAAAGCCTTATGAAGGATGGACCAATAAATTTATTTTTCCTCCTTATGAGTTTAGCATAGCGAATTGTATGATCACAAATTTTCATACGCCAAAATCAACATTGATGATGATGACTTCAGCTTTTGCAGGTCATGATTTGTTGAAAAAAGCCTATGCAGAAGCCATTGAAAAAGGGTATAAATTTTATTCATATGGTGACGCGATGTTGATCATATAAATACGAAAGATTGAATCAAAACGTCCGTTCAGCCGTCAACAGATTGGTTGTCGGACGTTTTTTTATAGCATATGGCGATAAAAAAAGACATAAGATCCCTGAGTAAAGAAGCCTTGAGAAACTTTTTTACGGAACATAACATGAAGCCCTTTAGAGGGAATCAGGTGTATGAATGGTTGTGGCATAAGGGGGCTCATGACTTTGATAGCATGACCAACATTTCTAAGGAAACCAGACAGTTTTTGCTGGATCATTTTGTCATCAATCACATCGAAGTGGATGACATGCAGCAATCTTCAGATGGGACCATTAAAAATGCGATCCGATTACATGATGGCCTTGTTGTGGAATCTGTATTCATACCCACACCCACAAGAACGACAGCTTGTGTTTCCAGCCAAGTAGGCTGCAGCCTGAACTGTACATTTTGTGCGACTGCCAGACTCAAGAAAATGAGAAATCTGAATCCTGATGAGATCTATGACCAGGTAGTTGCCATTGATCGTCAAAGCAGGGCTTACAAGGGTCATAAGTTGAATAATATTGTATTTATGGGCATGGGAGAACCCTTGCTTAATTATAAAAATGTGCTCAAATCAATTGAAATGATCACTTCTGATGAGGGCTTGGGGATGTCTCCCAGAAGAATTACACTGTCTACTGTTGGTTTACATAAAATGATTATGAAGTTAGCTGATGATGAGGTAAAATTTAATTTGGCGGTTTCTCTTCATTCAGCGATAGATGAGGTACGATCTAAAATGATGCCCATCAATGATAAATCGACACTGGCTGACCTCTTACAGTCGCTTCAGTACTGGTATATGAAAACCAATAAGGTAATCACCTTTGAATATGTGGTCTGGAAAGGAATCAATGACAAGAAAAAAGATATAGATGCATTGGTGGCTTATTGTAAAAAAGTGCCTTCAAAGGTGAATCTGATCGAATACAATGCCATTGAAGAAGATGGTTTTGTACAAGCCGATGAAGCCGCAGTTGCTTATTACCAGAGAGAGCTCGAAAGAAATAACATTACCGTTAATATCAGACACAGCCGTGGAAAAGATATTGACGCTGCCTGTGGCCAGCTGGCCAACAAGACTACTGCCTAAAATTTGAGTTCGACGCCTATAGGGCAGTGATCACTATGCTTTGCTTCCGGAAGTATAAAAGACCGGGTGATATGCTCTTTTAAAGGTTGACTGGCCATGCAATAATCAATTCTCCAGCCCTTATTGTTGTTTCTCGAATTCGCGCGGTAGCTCCACCAGCTATAATTGTGAGGCTCTTTGTTTAGATACCTGAAAGAATCTATAAAGCCGCTATTGATAAAATCATCGATCCATTTTCTTTCAATAGGAAGAAACCCGGAGGTGTTTTTGTTTTGTTTAGGATTGTGGATATCGATCTCCTCATGACAGACATTGTAATCCCCGCAGATCAATAAATTTGGAATTTCTTTTTTTAAATCGTCGATATAATTTTGAAATTCGGCCATATAATTCAGCTTAAACTCAAGTCTCGCATCATTCGTTCCCGAAGGAAGATACAAACTCATCACAGAGACGTTATCAAAATCTAACCTAAGATTACGACCTTCAAAATCCATACTTTCAATACCCGTTCCATATACCACTTGATTGGGCTTTATTCTCGAGAGAACAGCGACTCCGCTATACCCTTTTTTTTGAGCAGAGAACCAATAGTTATAAGTATACCCCAGGTCTTCAAAAAGTTGTAGATCCAATTGCTCCTTCTGCGCTTTGGTCTCCTGAATGCATATAACATCTGGGTTCGCTGCTTGAAGCCAATTTAAAAAACCCTTTTTAATTGCGGCGCGAATGCCATTTACATTGTAGGAGAGTACTTTCATAAAAGATGTTTTTGATAGCGGCAAATATCGCAAAAAAAAGTAAGAAAAAGGGGCTGATAATTCAAGTGCCAGAATTCAAGGATCCTTTAACAGGTCTCTGAGTGTTCTGCGCATCACCTTGCCGGAAGCCGTTCTTGGAAGCTGATCTATTTCGACTAATTTCTCGACCTTAAACAAGGGGTTCAACCTTTCCCGAATGATATTTTTAGCTCCTTTTAGTTTTTCTTCCTCGCTGAAGCCTGAAGCCCGGCCAACTATATATAGGACCAACTGGCTAGGCCCCCCATCTGATGGGGAAACAGCAATAGCAGCACTTTCTTTTACAAAGTCGAGCTTGTTGATCACTTCCTCAATTTGAATGGAACTGACTTTAATGCCGCCAAGATTCATCGCATCATCTGCTCTTCCTTGAGCCTTGTAATAGCCATTTTCTAGCTTAACCAATTCATCTCCGTGCTTTCTAAGCACTTTACCCATATAAGTAGGAATTCCTTCGTAATAGACCTTAAAATGGTCTCTGTTGAGCAAAGAATTTGACAGGCCGATAATGGGTGGAATCAAGAACATCTCCCCTTTATTTGAAGCCTTATTATTTTCATCAAGTAAGATAAATTCTCCTCCTAGTGCCTGTGTTGAAAAAGTGCTGGCAATGTTGGGCTGAACAATTGTACTGGTTACATAACCTCCACCAATTTCAGTCCCTCCACAATATTCAATAATGGGTTTGTTATTGCCCAATTGCATCAGGTATTTCATTTCTTCAGGATTGGAAGCCTCACCTGTTGAACTAAAGCAGTTGATCTTTGACCAATCGAAAGCTTCCATCGTGCCCGTGTTTTTCCACTGCCTTACAATACTTGGCACAACACCGAGCATGTTGACCTCTGCATCCTGCACAAAGCTGCCAAATTCGATTCCCATTGGAGCCCCATAATATAAGGCAACAGTTGCCTTATTGATTAAACTGGCGAAAATAAGCCAGGGCCCCATCATCCAGCCAAGGTTAGTAGGCCAGCATACCACATCGTCCTTCTGAATATTATGATGATAATAGCCGTCAGAAGCACATTTTATAGGCGTGCTATGGGTCCAGGGAATGGCCTTGGGTTCTCCGGTAGTTCCGGATGAAAACAATACCGTAATTGTCTCATCGGGATCCTGAATTACAGATTCGAACTGATCATTTACAGACAAAAATTCCTTAAAGTAAAGATCATTAGGTCTGAGGCTACTTTTCTCTTGACCTTCGTGGATCACAACAGTTCTTGGCGCATCGGCCTTGATCACTTTTTCATATAGAGGCAACACCTTACCTGCTCTTTTTAAAAAATCCTGGGTAAAGACTAATTTGGGCTTTGTGATCTTCAGTCTGATGGCAATCTCGTTGGAGCTAAAGCTATCCGCTATCGTCACT
The DNA here is from genome assembly GCA_905479625.1 of uncultured Flavobacteriaceae bacterium. Classification (GTDB taxonomy): domain Bacteria; phylum Bacteroidota; class Bacteroidia; order Flavobacteriales; family Flavobacteriaceae; genus Lutimonas. The sequence continues at coordinate 5,386 of CAJQNF010000114.1, forward strand.
ACCGGATGCCCGGCCTTGATTCCGGCAAGATAAATGGCCACAGCCTCTAAGGTCATAGGCATGTCTATAGCGATACGATCTCCGGGAGTTAAGCCTTGTTCAGTAAAGCTATTGGCAATTTGATTGACATATTTTTCAAGGGCCAACTGGCTGACTTTCTCTAATGATCCTCCTTCAGTTTGAAAAATCAAAGCAATAGATTCATCACTATTTTGAAAACAGGAATCAACGATATTGAGCTTTGATCCCTTAAGCCATGAGGCCCGTTCTACTCCTTTTGATACATCCAAAAGTGATGTATATGGTTGATAAAATTGAATTTGGAGGTTTTTTATCGTTTGCTCCCAAAAAGATTCTTTTTCTGTTGCAGACCATTTCCAGAATTCTTTATAGGACTCAAAATCATTGGCTAGCATCATCTGATAGATGTTGCTGCTTTTCAATACATCATCTGTTGGATACCAGGAAGTTTCCATAATTATCAGAAATCTATTTCATCATTTAAATCAGGTTTTTTTTGATCTTTCTCCTGATCATCTTTATCTCGCTCCAGATCACAATCAACACTGATGGTTAGGTTTTCAGGCTTTTCAAAATCCTCTTTACTGATCTCAAGATCCTCATTGGCGTAATTCCTTTGCATATAAAGTGCCCAGATAGGTAGCGCCATTGAAGCCCCTTGCCCCCTTGTTATATCAACAAAATGGACAGACCTGTCTTCCGCACCTACCCATATACCTGTTGATAAATTAGGAACCAATCCTATGAACCACCCATCCGATTGATTTTGTGTGGTACCCGTTTTACCCGCTATGGCATTGTCAAATTTATAAGGATAACCGGTTACAACTTGATCAGGATATTTTCCGCCAGAAGTTCTTAACCTCACCCCAGAACCATATCTGGTGACACCTTCCATTAAGTTAATGGTTGTATAGGCGATGCTTTCACTTAAAACCTCTTTGGTTTCAGGCGTAAATTCTTCAAGAATTGTTCCGTTTTTATCTTCTATTCTTAGGATCATCATTGGTTTTACATACATGCCTTTATTGGCAAAAGTATTTAAGGCACCCACCATTTCATAAAGACTTAGGTCAACTGTGCCCAAAGCCACTGAAGGAACCGCTGGGATATCAGTTTCTACCCCCAAATTTTTCGCCATCTTTACCACATTTTGAGGTGTCGTCTGGTCGATCAGGTTAGCCGAAATTACATTGATGGAATTTGCCAATGCATTTTTTAGTGTCCTTAATCCTCCGTATTCATCCCCCGAATTTCTAGGGGTCCAATCTTCGTCAAGATGGTATTTTCCAGCAGGAATTGTATAAGGCGTATTGGGAAATTCATCACAAGGTGACAAACCTAATTGATTGATCGCTGTGGCATAAACAAAAGGCTTAAAAGTAGAGCCTACTTGCCTTTTTCCCTGCTTTACATGGTCATATTGAAAATATTTGTAATCAATACCTCCTACCCAGGCTTTAACGTGACCGGTAGTTGGGTCTGTCGATAATAAGCCCGATTGTAAAATATATTTATTGTAGCGTATAGAGTCATAAGGTGTTAATACAGTATCTATCGCTCCCTTCCATGAAAATAGTTTCATAGGTGTTTCCACATAAAAAGAGGCTTTGATGTCTTTTTCTGAAGCTCCATTTTGTTTCATTTTTCTCCAGCGATCACTCCTTTTCATGGCTGAAAGCATCGTACTTTCAATCTGCTCTTTCTCTAGATCATAAAATGGCGCCGTTTTATTTCTTTCCTGTTGTTTAAAGAAGATCCTTTGTAAATTAGTCAAATGCTCAGTCATGGCTTCCTCTGCATTTTCCTGTAATCTGGAATCTAGTGTAACATATATTTTGAGGCCATCACGGTAAATATTATAATTTTCACCGTTAGATTTTGGATTTTCTTTCATCCATTTTCTCATAAATTCACGAACATATTCCCTGAAGTAAGTTGCAGTTCCGTCACTGTGACCTTCAAGATTAATATCAAGTTCAAGAGGCAGTTTTTGAAGTGAATCTTTTTCCTGATCTGTGATAAATTCATTTCTCAGCAATTGTCCGAAAACAACATTTCTTCGCTGGGTGACCATTTCAGGTCGCCTCATTGGATTGTACAGAGAGGAGTTTTTAAGCATCCCCACCAACATGGCAGATTCTTCAATATGCAGTTCGTTTGGTTCCTTTCCAAAATGAATCCTGCTGGCAGATCTAATTCCTACTGCATTATGACCAAAATCGTATTTATTGAAATACATGGTGATGATCTCATTCTTGGTATATTGTTTTTCCAGTCTGATGGCAATGACCCATTCCTTAACTTTTTGGATCAATCGCTTTGCAATATTTCCTGAAGCTTTTTTTGTAAAAAGCATTTTGGCAAGTTGCTGGGTAATCGTACTGGCTCCACCGTCTCTACCTAATTTTACTGCTGCACGTGCCGTACCTTGAAAATCAATACCTGAATGTTCATAGTACCGTTCATCTTCTGTAGCGATCAAAGCTTGGATAAGATTTTCAGGTAAATCACTGTATTTAACAGGAGTCCTGTTTTCTCTGTAATATTTACCTAGGGTTTCCCCGTCGATTGAAATGACCTCTGTTGCAAGGTTATTTTCAGGATTTTCCAATTCATCAAAAGTTGGAAGTTTTCCAAAAACATCGAGAGACGCCAGGAAAAAGAGCAGAAACAAGAAGATCAGTCCTCCAAGGAATAATCTCCAAATCCATTTGGTGAAGCTACTTACACCTGTTTTTTGACTTTTCTGAGCCATTAATTTAATTTTTCAATTTGTAATCCAACATCGGTAATACCATTGAGCGTTTTGAGCCCGTCAATATCCCTTGTTCTTCTCATCGCTTGTTGCACGGAGATATCATAATCTCCCATCAAAGAAAAAGTTACGTTGGTTTTATATTCTAATTTATTTTCCTTGACATCCGTCATGCCATTTCCAAGAAAACGACCTTCAGGAGTTGTCATTTCATACTCAAGCGTATCTACAATCTGATAATTGTTAGGAAATTTGATCCCAACGATGAGAAACAAATTGCTGAATTCATAATCTTTGTTGTTACGCAGGGTGACATACATATTGTTTTTTGAAATCGTATCTGTAGAATTGATTTTAAAATTGATGATAGAATCCTTATGCCACTCACTATTTTCAATAGGTTGGTATTGATTGTAAATAGTATTATTTGTACAAGACAGGGTATAGGTTAAAATGATAAAAGCCAAAATTAGTTTACCAAAGCCAATTCCTATCTTCATTATCTGAACTTTCATTCTTAATTATTCTTTTTTTGAAGATTCTTTTTATTTCCCTTAAAATTGCGGTTACGGTTACGGTTGCGGTTATTGTTGCTTCTTTTTTTCTTCTTTTTGAATTTGGGTTTATCAAATCTTGTCAGACTATCCTGACCAACACCATCAGCAAAATTAGAGGTTTCTATAACCTCGAACTCAAGTTCCATGGCATATTCCTCCAGACTTGTTGCCTTCTTGCTGTCTTTGTTCAGTACTATGATCTGATTGGTCTGTTCTACGGTCAATTTATGCCAGTTAACAGGGTTTTCTTTATAGGCATACCAAACCCATCCTCTAAAAATATCCATTTTTTGAAAAACAGCAGGACCTTTCTCTGTCTGCAGCCAAACATTAGTTTTCGGGAATGATTTGAGCGCATCCATATAGGAATCCAGCTCATAGTTCAAACAACACTTTAATTTACCGCATTGCCCGGCAAGTTTTTGCGGGTTCAATGATAATTGCTGATAGCGTGCAGCCGAAGTACTTACTGACCTAAAATCAGTTAGCCATGTTGAACAGCAAAGTTCTCTTCCACATGAACCAATACCTCCAAGACGAGCAGCTTCCTGTCGTAAGCCTACCTGCTTCATTTCAACACGAAGACTAAAAGTACCGGCAAGCTCTCTGATCAATTGTCTGAAATCTACTCGATCATCAGCCGTGTAATAAAAAGTGGCTTTGTTACCATCACCCTGAAATTCAACATCCGACAATTTCATTTTTAACCCTAACCTGCTGATAATAAGCCTGGATTTTTTTTGAACCTCTTTTTCTTTATTTCTGGCTATCGTCCAGATCTCAATATCCTTTTCAGAAGCTTTTCTATAGATTTGAGAAATGTCTTCATTGGTTACAGCAACCTTTTTTTTACGCATTTGAACCTTTACAAGTTCTCCGGTTAAGGACACAACGCCAATGTCATGGCCAGGGGAGCTTTCTACGGCTACAACATCACCAATGCAAATTTGAAGTTCCTTTGTATTTTTGTAAAATCCCTTGCGTCCATTTTTAAATCTAATTTCAGCAATGTTAAAAGGCTTTTGACCGTTGGGTAAAGACATGTTGGCAAGCCAGTCAAAAACATTCATTTTATCACAGCTTCCCGAAGCACAGGCACCATTATTTTTGCAGCCCAGAGGCAATCCATCTATAGAGGATGAGCACGAAGTACAGCTCATAATATGTTTATATTTTGAATTGAGAATTGGTATTTACCTGATTTTGAATTAATTCAATCACCGTTCTTTCTTTTGCACCATGCAATGTCATAGCAGGCAGTTTCTCAATATAAGTTCGAAAAAATTTAGGTAAATATACTCAATAATGATAAACTAAAAACATCGGTCAAAATTATTCAGGAAGGAGCTTAATTTTCTTTGACGCTGATGATCTTCACAGGGCAAGCTTCCTTTGCTTTGACCGCATTATCTAAAATAGACATATCTGGTGATTTAATAGTGAAAAACCCTTTTTTGTCAGTGGAATGTAACAATACGCATTTGCCATCTTTTTTTGACATTTGAAATTGTTTTGGTGCCAGTTCCACACAATAATTACAACCAATACATTTTTTTCTTTGTAATGTAATAATGACCATGGATTGAAATTGTGATTGATGAATTAGTTCCCGGCCAACTCGTTAAAAACTCGAGTCATCCGGTTTCACTTTTGGCAAAAATAGGTTTTTTTAAACAATCCCTGACTTTGAAATTAGTCGTTCTTTATCAGTGTAAATCCTAACTTTTTGTTTTCTTTGTAGATCAAGATTTATTAGGATGCTATTTTCAGACATCATCGGGCAGCAACACATCAAGCATTACTTGACCAAAACGGTCGAGAATGCAAGAATTCCCCATGCCCAGTTATTTATAGCGCCAATAGGGAGCGGAGGTCTTTCCATGGCCATCGCTTATGCGCAGTATATTCTTTGTCAGAACAAAGAGGGAGAGAATATTAATGGAAATGCTTCCTGTAATCTGAAGTTTGAAAAACTCATGCACCCGGATCTTCATTTTGCCTTTCCGGTAACCACCAACGAGAGGGTTAAGAAACATCCAACCAGTAATTCCTTTATGCTGGAATGGAGGGAATTTGTCAAAGAGACTCCTTATGGAAGTTTATTTAACTGGTATCAGCAGCTGGGCATTGAGAACAAGCAAGGTCAAATTGGGGTAAATGAGGCAGAAGACATCGTTAAAAAGTTGATTTTAAAGCCTTATGAAGGAGGGTATAAAGTGATGATCATTTGGATGGCCGATAAGATGAACGCTTCAGCCTCGAACAAGCTACTGAAATTGATAGAGGAACCACCCGAACGCACACTGTTTTTATTAATTGCCGAGAATGAGGAGTTAATTATCAAAACCATCTTGTCAAGATGCCAGGCACTTCACTTTCAGCCACTCACAGAACAAGATATCATCGACGCTTTGATCAATAACCATCAAGTGGACGAAAATCAAGCCATCAAAATTGCGCAACAATCTAACGGAAACTGGAACAAAGCATTGCACCTGTTACATCATGATGATAATGAACTTGCCTTTGAAAGATGGTTCGTCACATGGGTAAGAGCCGCTTTTAAGGCAAAAGGAGATGCCAGTGTGGTGCAGGACTTGATCAAATGGAGTGAGGAGATTGCGAAAACCGGCAGGGAGACCCAAAAAAGGTTTTTAAAATACTGTTCTCATTTTTTCAGACAGGCATTACTGACAAATTATAACGCACGATCGCTGGTCTTTTTCGAATCGAACGAGAGCAATTTTGAGTTAGAAAAATTTGCTCCTTTTGTGCATGGCGCTAATATTGAAGACATTAATAAGGCGATTGAGGATGCCATGTATCATATTGAAAGAAACGGTAATGCCAAGATCATTCTGCTGGACCTTTCCATGCAGCTCACAAGATTTCTACACCAAAAGGAAGAAAAGTAAGCTATCTTTCTGGTAATACATAGAGGAATATTGCCATAAAATGACAAAAACTTCCCAGAAGGACAAAAACATGAAATATAGCATGGTTAAACCGTATGCTCTTTATACTGTATAAAACTGCACCAATGGTATAAGCCAAACCACCTGCAAGTAACCATAGCAAACCGGGGGTAGGAAAGTTTTCAATCAAAGGTTTGATAGCGAGAATAATAACCCAGCCCATCAACACATAAGCAATGGTTGAGACTTTGGCATATTTTCCAAAGAAAAATACCTTAAAAATAATCCCGACAAGGGCCAGGCCCCATGAAATGCCAAAAATGGTCCAACCCACCCAACCTTCTAAAACAACTAATGTAAATGGGGTATAGGTCCCGGCTATCAAAACGTAAATAGCTGAGTGATCGAGTATATTCAATTTATGCCTTACTTCGGGATTTTTAGCGTAATGATATAAGGTGGAGGCGGCGTATAGAACAATTAAGCTGGCACCAAAAATGGCAAAACTCGTAATATGCCTTGCATTGCCATATTTAGAGGCGCTCACCATTAAAATGACCAGGGCAACAATACTGAGAATAAAACCTATACCGTGGGTAATTATATTTAGCGTTTCCTCTTTGGAATCGTAGAAAGTATCCTTATTTTTCATAGTATTCAAAATTACTAAAAATCGACTGATCCAAGATTTAATATTTTTTTAAATGAATAAACTTTATTTTTTTCTTTAAATTTATTGAATATTAATTGATTAAACTTTTGACTATGACCTTTATCTATTTTATCATTATTGGCGCAATTGCTGGCTGGCTGGCCGGAAAAATCATGAAAGGCGGAGGATTTGGCCTTGTTATGAATATGGTTCTTGGGATCATTGGAGGAGTTGTTGGAGGATGGGTATTTAGCCTTTTTGGTTTAAGTACTGACGGAGGGCTTATTGGCTCTTTGATCACCTCAGTTGCGGGCGCTGTTATCATACTTTACATAGGGCGATTGATCAAAAAGTAAGTGACAAATTTGCCGAATCGCTTATTCAACTATACCGACAAAGAGATTCTGACCTAATCTTGATGAATTCAGGCATATTTCCTTATTTTTGCCATTGAAATTTTTAAGCAAGTTACATGTCAAGAATATTAACCGGAGTGCAGAGTACAGGTACTCCTCATTTAGGAAACTTACTGGGTGCCATTATTCCGGCAATAAGGATGTCTAAGGAATCACAAGAAGAATCCTTTTTGTTTATAGCAGATCTTCATTCTTTGACCCAGATCAAAAATGCCACTGAATTAAGACAAAATACCTACAGTACTGCCGCTACATGGCTTGCTTTTGGAATGGATGTAGATAAAACCGTTTTTTACAGGCAAAGTGACGTTCCTCAGGTAACTGAACTTTCCTGGTATTTGAGTTGTTTTTACCCATACCAGCGATTGACTTTAGCACATAGTTTTAAGGACAAGGCTGATAGATTGGAAGATGTCAATTCTGGACTTTTTTCTTATCCTATGCTGATGGCTGCTGATATTCTTTTGTATGATGCCGATGTGGTTCCTGTAGGGAAAGATCAGTTACAACACCTTGAAATGTCAAGAGATGTAGCCAACAGATTTAACCACCAAATGGGAGATACACTTGTGCCACCTGAAGCTAAAATTCAGGAGAGCACCATGTATGTTCCCGGAACCGACGGTGAGAAAATGAGCAAATCTAAAGGGAACATTATCGATATATTTTTGGCTGACAAGCAGTTGAGGAAACAAATCATGAAAATCAAGACCGATTCAACACCGATGGAAGATCCAAAGAATCCGGATACTTGTAATCTTTTTGGTTTGTATAAATTAGTAGCCAATGAAGCTCAGATTGAAGAAATGAGAGCAAATTATGTAGGTGGAAACTATGGTTACGGCCATGCCAAACAAGCTTTTTACGAATTGTTGATCGAAAACTTTAAGACTGAGCGAGAAAAGTATCATTACTATATGGAACACCTTGAAGAGGTTGACCAAATCTTGAAAAAAGGAGCCCAAAAGGCCCATTTGGTGGCTGATGCAGTGCTTAAAAGAGTCAGAGAAAAGCTAGGCTACTAGAGTTCATGATAGTCTACAGATAAAAACGGATATTCAGCTCATCTCCCTAAAAGTAAGCGAATAATTTTGCACTTTTTTAAAAGGAATTATTATTTGAGTTCCATGACTATGATGGTATCAACGTCATTTCTGACTTCCTGAGGAACAGCAAAAGTAAGTCCGAATTCATTCACTTTATGCGCCACTTTTTGACCATTTGTAAAGAAGGTCATTTTTTTGATCTTGCCTTTAAAATGAGGGATTAAGTAGGTGTCTTTTTGATCATCCAAAAGATGAAGATAAACCACTCCTTCTTTTTGTGTGGAAACCATGGAGCTACTTGGAGCAACCGGTCCTTGACGGGTGCCATAAATCGTTTCTCCATTTTGGTCGAGCCATGTACCCATATTTTTCAAAGAGGCGATATGTTCGGGTTGAATTTCTCCGTTAGGCATAGGTCCCACATTAAGTAACAAATTGCTACCGTAACCTGCTGCATTGATCAAATATTGAATCAACTCTTTGTTAGATTTGTGTTTTTTGTCTTGTAAATTAAAGCCCCATGAACCATTGATGGTTTCACAGACTTCTTTCGGTAAGGCTCCTATATCACCGGAATTAGTTCCCCAACCAGTCGTGTTTTTACCGGGAAGATCTTTTTCGAACATCTGGAAATCTTCTCCTTTGATCGGGGCCAGATGATGGTTGTTTCCGATGAGGCACTGAGGTTGAAGTTGATGGATCAGGGTATAGATCTCATCATAGTGCCAGTCTACTTTCACAGCACCAAACTTTTTGCCGTCCCATTCTTTTTGATCCCAATGTCCGTCAAACCAGATTCCGGCAATCTCTCCATAGTTGGTGAGCAATTCGGTGAGTTGGGCTTTCATAAAAGCGATGTACTTGTTCCAGTCACCAGTTTCAGCCCGACCTTCAATTCCGTTACCTGTTCTTCCTTTTGGAAAATAATCATCACTGCGCCAGTCGAGCAAGGAGTAATAGAAAAACAACTTTATGCCTTCTTTTTCACAAGCATCAGCTAGTGCTTTTAATATGTCTTTTTTATAATGGGTCCTTTCAATAATATTGTAATCGGAGGCTTTGGTATCGAACATGGAAAAACCGTCATGATGCCTGCTGGTGATGGTAATATATTTCATTCCTGCATCCTTAGCCATTTTCACCCATTGTTCAGGGTTGTAGTCAACTGGATTAAAAAAGAGAGGAAGCTTTTCATAGGTTTTCACCGAAATATTTTGGTTGTTCATCACCCATTCGCCATCGCCTAACACACTGTAAACTCCCCAGTGAATAAACAGCCCGAATTTAGCATCCTCAAACCATTCACGGGCTTCAAGATTTTCTTTTGTTGGCGTGTAATCATTCTGAGCCACCAAACTGGAGAAGCCCAATAAAAAAAGTAGGATGAAAAAAGCTTGTCTCATTTCTTTAATATTTTATTACATCATTATTAAGGTGCCGGATTGGGTTGTAATTCCTGTATCCTGTCGATTTCGCTTAAGATCTCATCTGACAAGGTCACATCAATACTGCTGATATTCTCCTTGAGTTGTTCCATGGTTGTAGCTCCTATAATGTTAGCGGTTACAAAAGGGCGCTGGTTAACAAATGCAAGGCTCAATTCAGTAAGACTTAGATTATTTTGCTTCGCAAATTCAGCGTACAGCGCGGTTAGCTGCAATGCCTGAGGATTGCTGTATCTTGAATAAGCAGGAAACAAATTTAATCTTGATTTCTCTGGCATTTGACCGTCAAGGTATTTACCAGATAATACACCAAAAGCTAAAGGTGAATAAGCGAGTAACCCCACTTGCTCTCGTAGTGACACTTCTGCCAGATTGACTTCGAACGTTCTGTTCAAAAGTGAATAAGGGTTTTGTATGGTCTTGCAGGTGGTCAAGCCGTTAATTTTACTTTCAGTTATATGTCTCATGACGCCCCAGGAACTCTCATTAGACACTCCGTAATGTCTTATTTTCCCTTCTTTTATCAAACCATCAAGCGCTTGAATAACTTCTTTAAAATTATCTTCCCATTTTTCATTGGGATTGTGATTGTAGTTTCTTTGTCCAAAAAAATTTACATTTCTTTCAGGCCAATGCAGCTGATAAACATCTACATAGTCTGTTTGCAGGCGCTGTAAGCTTTTATTCAAGGCATCATGCAGTACGTCTTTTGAAAAGCCCAGATCAGGTCTGATATAATTGAAATAAGGCATGGGCCCGGTTATTTTTGTAGCCACTACCAATTCTTCTCTTTTTTGATCTTTCAACCAGCTTCCTATATAGCGTTCGGTACTTCCTTGGGTCTCTTTTTTGCCGGGGATTGAATACATTTCGGCGGTATCAATAAAATTAATACCCTGATCAATAGCGTAGTTTAGTTGCTCATGCGCTTCCGGTTCAGTATTTTGTTGCCCATAAGTCATGGTGCCCAAACAGATCTTACTCACTTTTATATCGGTTTGGGGAATTGTAGTATATTTCATAGGATGATGATATCAGGTATTTGTTTAGATATTTTACAAAGAAAAGGGTCTGAAATCACATTGCGATTTCAGACCCTTAAATTTATAAATTTAATTTTAAATAGTTTAGTTCATGATTGCAGCAATACCCGGCAATGTTTTACCTTCAAGCATCTCAAGCATAGCTCCTCCACCTGTTGACACATAGCTCACTTTATCAGCGAAACCAAACTGTTTAACGGCCGCAACTGAGTCGCCACCTCCCACAAGTGAGAAAGCTCCTTCTTCTGTAGCATCCGAAATAGCGTGACCTAATTCAATGGTACCTTTTGAAAAAGATTTCATTTCAAAGACACCTACCGGACCATTCCAAAGGATCGTCTTTGATTGTGCGATCACAAATGAAAAACCAATATTGGTTTTAGGACCTGCATCAAGACCTTCCCAACCATCAGGGATATGATAAATATCTACCGCCTGGGTGTTTGCGTCGTTACTGAAAGCATCAGCGGCTATTACATCAACCGGTAAATGTATTTTTACTCCTTTTTCTTTCGCTTGTTCTAAAATACTTAGCGCAAGTTCTTGTTTATCATCTTCACAAATCGAATTTCCAATGCTACCACCTAAGGCTTTGATAAAGGTGAAACTCATTCCTCCTCCAATAATTAAGTGATCTACCTTGTCAAGAATGTTTTCTATAACAGTGATCTTTGAGGAAACTTTTGACCCTCCTAATATAGCAGTAACCGGTTTTTCACTTGATCCCAAGACCTTTTCAAGACTTTCAATTTCTTTGGCAAGTAAAAGACCGAAGCATTTGTGATCAGGAAAGAATTCTGCAACTATAGTTGTGGAGGCATGTGCCCTGTGAGCAGTACCGAACGCATCATTTACATAGATATCACCACACTTGCTTAGTTTTTCAGCAAACGCTTTATCTCCTGCCTTTTCTTCGCTATAGAATCTTAAATTTTCCAATAATAAGACTTCTCCGTTCTGTAATTCAGCAACGGCTTTTTCAACGTCCTCACCAACACAATCAGCTACAAACTTAACCTGTACTCCAATAATGTCGCTTACGTTATCAACGATGTGACCTAAGGAGAACTTATCTTCTACCCCTTTGGGTCTTCCAAGGTGTGACATCAATACAGCACTACCTCCATCTTCCAATACTTTGAGAATAGTCGGTTTTGCAGCTTCAATTCTGGTTGCATCAGTTACTTTTAAATCCTCATCAAGAGGCACATTAAAATCTACTCTGATCAGAGCTTTTTTGTTTTCGAAATTAAAATCGTTTACTGTTTTCATCTGTTTATGTCAGTTGTTTTTAATAGATCAGATGGAACATTCAAAATAATCATTATAAATGTTTCATATCCTTTTTAAAAGGATGACAAATATACTAAAAAGATGTGCTTTTTTGACCCAATTATATGCAATAATTAGGCGGGATTTTTATAGATATGGAAATGAATACTTTTTTATTGAAACCTGACAGATCAGATGATCTAATCTTTGATCACATTCAATCCTCCCCATTCTAAATTAAGATCATTATACACCTGACCATCCATATCCTCATTTTCTTCGAATCGTTTTGATTCTGCGACAGGACTGGCTGTTGAATCGATCTCATTGATCAGAAAGACCTGCCCAATATTAATATCTGAAATCTCATTGGGGTCAAAGGTGTGCTTTTTGGTTAGATTGATCTTTGCGTCCCATCTAAACAATTGTGGATACCATTTGTCTTTATATTTTTGATAACTAATCACAGTGTTGAAGGTTGGATTCTGGATCTTAAGGCCTATGACAAATAAAATGGGTTTGACCATAAATGGAATGCTGAATTTGCCTTTCCGCTCTATGGATACAATTGCATAATCTTCTGAATTGATGAGGATTTTACCCTCATCCCTCATATGATCTATCGTTCTTTTGGCTTTAAAATTTATGGTAACCAGTCTTTCTCCATTTAAAGAAGTCTCATCTCCAAAGCTGTATTCGTATTTTTTAAAATATTTTGGATTCAAATAATTATCTTTTTCATTGTTGATGTCTAGATCAATCACTGATTCTGGTCCACCGAAGTCCATATCCATATCACTGTCATACTCGTCTTCGTCAAATTCTTCTCCCTTTTTGATGGCCTTCTTTTTCCTTTTTGCCTGTTTTGCTTCGAACCATTCTCTCATGAATTGAAATTGCTGAGGATTTTCTTCAGGTTTGTAAAGCAGCAATTGATGTTGGTTTTTAGCTGAATCTCCAGCTTCAGGATAATAGGTCTTAAATACACCTTCTTCTTTATTGATCACAGCACCATTTTCGATAAATTTCTCTCTGTAATAAGCGATACTTTGGTAAGGGTCCTGTGGATAATTTTCAGGAAGTCTTTCTAGCGCTTTTTTGATATAATCCAGCGGATTTTTTTCTGTAAGGATCACTTCATCAAGGACATTAGAACTCGGTGTAAGCACAATTTCAAGTTCCCGATCGATATTGGCCAAAGGAACCTCATAACTATTAAAGCCTATAAAACTAATGTTTAAGGTATCATTTCTTTTTGATTTTGGGATATAAAAATCAAACTCACCCTCTTCATTGCTAATGGTTCCTATAGGATGATTTTTTAAACGAATGGATGCAAAAGGTAATGGTTCTTTATCTTCACCATTGATGATTCTTCCTGTAATGACGCTATTGTCTTGTGCATAGATGCCAGAATCAATGGTTTGTAACAGTAAAAAGAACATACATAAAATATAGAATCGCATAGAATAATTTTATGATTCGACGAATGAATAAAGGGATTGTTACAGAATTAGAGTTTATGACGAAATTAATTTTGCCAAGATGCTATTCTCTTTTGATCAACAGGAAATAATCATTATCCAACTCCAGGTAACCCTGATCATAAACATAATAATAAACATTTCCGGTTTTGGTTCGATAAATAGAGGTAAACAATGAAAAGTCAAAGTTATGACCGTTCAACGTATTTCTAACCACTTTGGTCTTTCCTTTACTATTGAGTTCAGAAAGGATCTTATAGTTTTTTCTCAATCGATTATTTGTATTCCTGATGAGATTTTTACTGTCCTTATTCACTTTGTTATTATGTGCGTTGCGACAATAATCACCGCAAAATTTCTTATCACTTCTTCCTTGAATACGGTCTCCGCATTCCAAACATGTTTGTTGTTCCATATCTTAAACTCGTTATTGAATTTTTAAGGTAATAATGTATAATGACCATGGATACACAACCAACGATCATTCTCTTTTACGAATATTCTGGTAGATTTTCCACGAGTCGCAAATGGCTTTCCATTAGTTGTTCCATGATCTTTCCAGTAGTAAACAATCCAAGCAGTATTTCCTTTTATAGTGACAATTGGATCGATCATTTCTGTATGGATATTAGAAGATTCTTGAATCCATGATCCAATCCCATTAACTTCGGATTCTTTACCGACTCTTAACACACTATCTGTTTCTCCGAATTGGGTAAAGTCGGGATGGATATAGCTGGCATAAGCCTCCATGTTTTCCGTTTCAATCGCTTCCCACATCGCCGTTAAGGTTTGTTTGATGGCTTCTTTGTCCTTTAGAATCGAGGAATGACTTTCTTGACAACTGATCAAGCTTACAATAAAAAGAAGGAAGCAGCATGTGCTGATAAAATTGGAGAATAGATTTTTCATGGTCTATGATTCATAAATGATGAATATGTCATCAAGCCTTTCCAAGGCTGATAAATAGTCAAGAAGGATAGGTCCAAATATAGAACTTATTATTCGATTACAAACGACTACATTCATTTACATACGTAAGTAAGCATTTAACAGGCCAACCTTTTGATTTTCTCGTCACAAATTTGCAGAAGCGAATCAGTTCAGGTTTGCCAAAAGTTTAACAGCTCAGAAGATATGAGCACAAAATCTAAAACAATGAATAAATTAAGAAACAGAGTACAATTGATCGGACACCTAGGAATGAACCCTGAAGTCAAAACCCTTGAATCAGGAACCAAGCTTGCGAAGTTTTCACTGGCAACCAATGATAGTTATGTAAATACCAAGGGAGAGAAAATTGAAGAAACAGAATGGCACAATGTGATTGCCTGGAATAAGACAGCCGAGCTCGTAGAATCCTATCTTGAAAAAGGAAAAGAAGTAGCGATTGAAGGGAAACTCACAACAAGATCATGGGATGATGAGAAAGGTACTAAAAGGTATATTACTGAAGTAGTTTGTAATGAGATTTTGTTTTTAGGGGTGAAGGGGTAATGTTTCAATGCATGAATGCGTGAATGCATGAATGAATTTTGGAATGGAGAAATATTATTTTTAGATTAAATATTACCTAAAATGACTGAGAAGCAAAAATTTGTTGAAGAATTGAAATTAAGAACTAGAAAGTTCGCAGTTGATACAATTCTTTTTTGCGATTCTTTAAAAGCGAAAAAGGCTTCTTCAGTCATTACCTATCAGTTAGTGAAATCAGCGACTTCCACTGGAGCCAACTATCGAGCCGCCTGCAGGGCGAGATCTAAAAAAGAATTTTACAGTAAATTATGCATCGTAGTGGAAGAAGCAGATGAATCAGAATATTGGTTGGAGCTAATTAAAGAAACGGGGCTATCCAATAATCTGAATTATTTGGAAATTATAAGAAAAGAAGCCTTGGAAATCAAGAAAATATTTGGCAAAGCAAAAAATTCGATCTATTCAAGCCCGTCGTAAATTATTGACACATTCATGCATTCACGCATTCATGCATTTTATGAAAGGCATATAGATCTTTTCCTTAACTTCACTCTAATAAACGTTATCGACAAAACCCGATGAAATCATTTCAAAAAGAGGT
>CAJQNF010000115.1 GCA_905479625.1 uncultured Flavobacteriaceae bacterium
CTGACTTCTTTTAATCTTTTGATCTTTACAGCATGAGGAGAGTAAAACACAACTGCCTCATCGGCCTTATCAAGAGTCCCAACATATTCTTTCAGAAAATTCTCATTCAGACTGCTATACGTATGTAGTTCAAGGCATGCGAGTAATTTTCGATGGGCATATTGTTCTTTAACCGCATTCGTTGTGGCCTCTACCTTTGAAGGTGAATGAGCAAAATCTTTAAATACCACCGTATCTCTGTTTTCAGCTATCTTTTCAAGTCTTTTACTGGCTCCTTTAAAGTCGGCAATCGCTTCGTAAAATTCTTCTTCTCCAATACCCAAATGAAAACAAATTTTTCTTGCCCCTTCGAGATTCTGCAAATTGTGTTTACCAAATATTTCCAAAGGAACCTCTCCTTCAACCGTATCCAAAATAGTATGACCATTCTCAATGCGATAAACAGGGGTTTGATAAGGATCTGTTTTGATCTGATTAGAAGTTTGCTCAACCACTTCTCTGACCACATTATCATCAGAATTATAGACCATCATTCCTCCTTTGATCATCGTATCTACAAAAATTCGAAACTGGTCCACATAATTTTCAAAGGTTGGAAAAACATTGATATGGTCCCAGGCAATACCACTCAATAAGGCAATATTTGCCTTGTATAAATGAAATTTAGGGCGAAGATCTATGGGCGAAGATAAATATTCATCCCCTTCCAGAACAATGATCTCATTTTCATTGGTAAGATGCACCATCCTATCAAATCCATCCAACTGGGCTCCTACCATAAAATCAACCTCAACTTCATGATATTTCAACACATGCAGGATCATTGATGTAATCGTAGTTTTACCATGAGATCCACCAATGACCACACGGGTTTTATTTTTGGCGTGTTCATATAAGAATTCAGGATAGGAATAAATGGTGATTCCAAGTTCTTGTGCTTTGATCAATTCCGGATTATCAGCTTTGGCATGCATCCCTAAAATAATAGCGTCTAATTCAGGGTGAATTTTTTCCGCAAACCAACCTAAAGATTCAGGCAACAAACCTTTAGCCTCCAACCTTGACTTAGATGGTTCAAATATGGCATCATCACTTCCCGTGATATGATCTCCTTTTTCATAAAGCGCTAAAGCAAGGTTATGCATAGCACTGCCCCCAATTGATATAAAGTGTATGTTCATTCTATGGAATTAATTGTCGTAAAAATACAAATTTTATCGGTTGATATAAGTGATTTCTATCGAATTTGAGTTGTCTTTTTCTATAGTAAAACAGAACAGAATGACACCTCTAAAAATTATTTATTCTCTGTTCTTTTCATAGGTCTTGTCAAACAAGTTGGGCCCCCACCCCCCATAACGCTTATATGTTCCCCATGATAAGTGAGTACCTCACAACCATGATCTTTTAATCCCTGTTCCGTTATTGGGTTTCCTTTTAACATCACACATTTTTTCGGAGCTATTGCCAATACGTTACAACCCATAGAATCAAATTCCTCATCAGGAACTTCAACAAGATCATAGCCTCTTATCAGCAACTCGTTTCTAAAATATATGGGCATCAATGGTGAATACACCACAGCAAGTTTTTCCGCAACAGGGCTAAAAATAGACATGAGGTGAAAAACATCTGAAGGACCTTTATAGTGAGGTAATTCAACCACGAGAACATTAATTCCGCGAGGTTCGAGTAACTGTTTCAATTGAACTATTCCGGCTTCGTTGGTTCTGTAAGTATGTCCAACCGCTAATGTGGTTCTGTCTAGCCAGGCAACATCACCTCCTTCGAGAGTGCCCGGAAACATGATCTCTCCTAAAACAGGGATGTCATTTTCAATAAAAAAAGCTTTTTGAGCCTCCGGTTCCTTATTTCTTTCCCTTTTTCCCATGTGACAAAGGATCACACCAAAATCAGTAGCAATGGAAGCATCCCTGCAATAAACAGAATCCATACTCAAGTCCTTATTTTCAGGTAAATGCAACACCTCTGTTCCATGATCCTTCAGGAAAGATTCAAAATCCTTGTATTCGTCAATCGCCATCTGAAAATCGGGCTTTTCAAGAAAATTCAATGCCTGCCATTGTTCTGCTATGATCCGATCTGATCGAAAGGCTGCAGAGACTGGCTTTATTAAAACCGATTCCAGATTCAAGTATTCCGTATGGGATGTTTTATTCATTTATTCACTTTTTTAAAATAAGAGACAATATATAAAATTGAATTCTAAGCAATATTAATAAAAAACCAGTCAATTTCACGCATAGTGACCAACACTAAAAAGACTCCTTTTAGCCATAACAACTTTTATGTGTTTTCTTTCATAAAATGGCTCATTTATAATTATAGATTAATTACTACATTAGAACAATAATAAACCATTTAAAGAATGAATCCTATGAGCAACAAATTCTCCGTTGATCCGGATATAAGAAAAGCAAGTACGTTGCCTTCTTCTTTTTATAAAGACCTCATTGTTTTTGAGAAAATCAAAGAAAAGATTTTCTTGAAATCCTGGCAGTTTATAGGAGATGAGCATTTGGTTCAATTACCCAAATCCGCGCATCCATTTGTTTTGCTGGATCGTTATTTAACAGAGCCCCTGCTG
The DNA here is from genome assembly GCA_905479625.1 of uncultured Flavobacteriaceae bacterium. GTDB lineage: Bacteria > Bacteroidota > Bacteroidia > Flavobacteriales > Flavobacteriaceae > Lutimonas. The sequence continues at coordinate 2,609 of CAJQNF010000115.1, forward strand.
CTTACTAGAGATGAAGACGGCGACATTCATTGTATGAGTAATGTTTGCACACACAGGGCAAATCTTGTGGTCTTGGGTAGTGGAAAGCTGAAAAAATTAACCTGCATGTATCACGGCCGCCGATTTGATTTAAAAGGTAATTTTGAACATATGCCTGAATTTAAGGAAGCCGAAGATTTTCCCCGAGAATGCGACCATTTACACCAATTTTCTTTAGCGCAATGGGGGCCCTTACTTTTTACGGGATTGGATCCCGCCTTTGATTTTAATGAGGTGATACAAGTTATGGAAGAAAGGGTTGGATTTTTACCGCTAAATGAATTTAGGTATGATGCTTCCTTGTCTAAGGATTACCTGGTTCAGGCCCATTGGGCGCTGTATTGCGACAATTACCTTGAAGGATTTCATGTGCCTTTTGTTCATGAAGAACTCAACAAAGTCTTGGATTATGGAACTTATACAACTGAAATTTATGATCATTGCAATCTGCAAATAGGTTATGCTGATGACGCTACCGAAACTTTTGACCTGCCGCAAGGACATATAGATCAAGGAAAAAATGTAGCTGCTTATTACTATTGGGTTTTTCCAAATATGATGTTCAATTTTTATCCCTGGGGACTTTCCATAAATGTTATAAAACCCTTGGGTATAGATCGCACTAAAGTTTCATTTATGAGTTATGTTTTGGATCCAGACAAACTGGAAAAAGGAGCCGGACAAGGGCTTGACAAGGTCGAACGAGAGGATGAATTTGTTGTAGAAAACGTACAAAAAGGGATACTTTCATCCTTTTACAAGGCAGGAAGATTCTCTCCTGAAAGAGAGAGAGGAGTACATCATTTCCACAGATTACTGGCTGAATTTATGAACCGCTAATTCAACTTAAAAGTCCATTCATTCTCAGTGAGTTCATCGAGTAATTCTTTGGTTATATTGATCTTAGCGCTTCTGCTGGGCATATTTAGCTTCAGTTTTTCTTCACGATCAATGATCATAAAATTGAGGTGTTGGTTTCCCTGATGTTTCTTAAAAACACTATCAAATTGTTTTACAGATGTTTCATTGATACTTTCTATCGGCAAATTCAAAGTGATCTTTTTTGCCATATTTGCCAAAACATCCTGCAACTGCTGTATCGTTGTAATTTGTACCCTGACATCTCCATTCTGCCAGGCTCGGCGCATGACAGTTTTCAGGTACAAAAAGGTGTTCGGGATCAAAAAATGTCTGAATTTAAGATAATCTTCATTGAATAACCTGAATTCATAAGCATCACTATAATCTTCAAAAGTAAACATCCCCCATGGTTTACCATTTTTACTTACCCGATGCTGCACATCGGAAATGATACCTGCAAAAGATAATTCCTTACCTTCAAGCTGACTGATGTTCTGTAAACTATCCACTCGTGCATTGCAGAAATATTGAATTTCTGTTTTGAAATCGTCAAGCGGATGACCTGAAATATAAATCCCGATCATTTCCTTTTCCTTTGAAAGTTTTTCCATTACATTCCATGGCTCACAAGGAGGGATCTCCGGTTCCTCAAACTGAACTTCTGAGGCCTCTCCAAACAAGGATACCTGTGCAGAATTCTTACTCTCCTGAAACTTATTCCCGTATCGGATCGCTTTTTCAATAAAGGTGACTCCCTTTTCATCTAAAGCATAATATTGAGATCTGTTTGCGGTTTCAAAAGAATCAAAACCTCCTGCCAGTACCAAGCCATCGAAAGCTTTTTTATTAGCCGCTCTTAGATCGACCCGTTTGGTCACGTCAAAGATTGATCGGAAATTTCCATTCTCCTTTCGCTCATCAATTATTGCCCGAACTGCTCCTTCTCCTACCCCTCGAATCGCACCCATTCCAAACCTGATCGCCCCCTGTTTGTTTACTGAGAATTTATAATATGATTCATTAACATCAGGTCCGAGAACCTCAATTCCTGATCTTTTACATTCTTCCATAAAAAATGAAACCTGCTTGATATCATTCATATTATTACTCAAAACAGAAGCCATATATTCTGCAGGGTAATGTGCCTTTAAATAGGCTGTCTGATAAGCTATAAATGCGTAGCAGGTAGAATGTGATTTGTTAAAGGCATAGGCTGCAAAGGCCTCCCAATCTTTCCAGATCTTTTCTAAAATCTCTTCCGGATGGTTATTCTTTTTCCCACCTTCAATAAATAAAGGTTTTAATTTTTCAAGCAGGGCAAAAATCTTTTTCCCCATGGCTTTACGCAGCATATCTGCTTGACCCTTAGTGAAATTAGCCAATTTCTGAGACAATAACATCACCTGTTCCTGATACACTGTTATCCCGTAAGTTTCCTTCAGATAGCCTTCCATATCAGGAAGATCATATTTGATCTCTTCACGCCCGTGCTTCCGGTCAATAAAGGAAGGAATATACTCCATCGGGCCAGGTCTATAAAGCGCGTTCATAGCAATTAAATCAGCAAATTCTGTCGGCTTAAGCGACTTCATATGCTTTTGCATCCCGGCAGATTCATATTGGAAGATTCCAATAGTTTCTCCCCTTTGGAACAACGCATAAGTCTTTTCATCATCAAGCGGAAAATCATCTGGTTCAAGATCAACTCCGTGCAAAGCCTTGACGATCTTAACCGTATCCTTGATCAAGGTCAGGGTTTTTAATCCAAGAAAATCCATCTTTAACAGACCCGCATCCTCCACTACTCCATTGTCAAACTGAGTAACGTACATATCAGTTCCTTTAGCTGTAGCTACAGGAATCAGGTTGGTGATATCTTCAGGAGTAATAATCACCCCACAAGCATGTGTTCCTGTATTTCTTACCGAACCTTCAAGCATTCTCGCCTGATTAATGGTATCAGCTTCGATCCCATTTCCTTCAGCCATGCTTTTTAATTCATCTACATTCGCTTTTTCCTCACTTCTCAACCCTTTTACTTTGGAGATACTTTTCTCATCAGTTCCAAAGATATTATTGAGCTTGAGGCCAGGAATCAATTTTGCGATCCTATCAGCGTCAGGAAGCGGAAGATCAAGGACCCTGGCAGTATCCCTAATTGAAGATTTAGCGGCCATGGTTCCGTAGGTAATGATCTGGGCCACCTGATTTGATCCGTATTTATCGATCACATAATCAATAACACGCTGCCTGCCTTCATCATCAAAATCAATATCAATATCAGGAAGCGAAACCCTGTCCGGATTCAGAAATCGCTCAAAAAGAAGGTCGTATTTAATAGGGTCAATATTTGTAATTGCCAGGCAATAGGCTACCGCGGAACCAGCGGCGGATCCTCTTCCAGGGCCAACTGATACGCCCATCCTGCGCGCCTCCTTTATAAAATCTTCAACAATAAGAAAATAACCCGGATAACCTGTTTTTTCAATGATCATCAGCTCAAAATCCAGCCGTTCCCTGATCTCTTCATTAAGGTCCGAATATCTTTGTTTGGCCCCTTCATAAGTCAAGTATTTCAAATAGGCATTCTCTCCTCTCTTCCCTCCATCCTCTTCATCTTTAGCATCATAAAACTGCTCAGGCATGTCAAATTTCGGTAATAATACGTCCCTGGCAAGTTCAAAGGTTTCCACCTTATCAACCACTTCCTGTATGTTGATAATGGATTCCGGCACATGCTGAAACAGGGCTTTCATCTCATCCTGTCCTTTGAAATAGTACTCATCATTAGGTAATCCATATCTAAATCCACGACCCCTTCCTTTAGGCGTAGCAATTTTTTCCCCATCTTTTACACAGAGTAAAATGTCATGAGCAGTAGAATCTGATTTTTTAAGATAAAAAGTATTGTTTGTAGCGATCAACTTTACTTGATGCTTTTTTGAAAACTCGATTAATATCTCATTAATATGTTTTTCGTTTTCCTGCTTGTGGTCACTGATCTCGAGATAAAAATCATCTTGAAAATTTTCTTTCCACCACAAGAGCGCCTCTTCAGCCTGATGCTCACCGATATTAAGTATCTTATTCGGTATTTCACCATTAACACCGCCACTTAATACAATAATATCTTCTTTATATTTCTGGATGAGTTTCTTATCGATTCTGGGTATGTAATAAAAACCATCAATATATGCCGTGGATGCAAGCTTGGCCATGTTGTGGTAGCCATTCTTGTTCTTTGCCAACAGCACAACCTGATATCCGTTATCCTTAACGGATTTATCCAGATGGTTCTCGCAAACATTGAATTCACATCCAACAATAGGCTTTATGGGATGTTCTGCAGTTTGATTATGACTCAATATGGCCTTGACAAAAACAAAGGCCCCCATCATATTTCCGGTATCAGTAATGGCTACGGCCGGCATCTTATTTTGAACTGCTGCTTTAACAAGATCAGCAACACGGGAAGTTGACTGTAATATTGAATATTGTGAATGGTTGTGCAAATGAGCGAATGAAGCCTTTTCAAGTGCCTCTTGTTGTTGAGCACTTATTACCTTATTACTATCAGAAGTTTTTTCGGCACTTTGACGTAATTTTATACTTTCCTTCTTTAAATTCTGGTGCTTTAACCCTACTGGTGAAATTACTTCTGTATTATGAGTTGTAAAATCTACAAAATAGGAGCTATCTACTTGCAATTCCTCTAGAGTATAATTACCATTTCTCAGGAGCTCTAAAAAACATCTTGTGGTTGCCTCAACATCCGCAGTGGCATTATGTGCTTCATTAAAAGGTTGGTTAAACAGCTTTTGATGTAATTCAGTAAGTGTAGGTAGTTTAAATTTCCCATACCTCCCTCCAGGTAATTCACATAACAACGCGGTTTTCTCTGTACAGGTGTCAAGTACAGGCAGGTCATTAAGGTCAGTACTCATATTGGATCTGTGAAACTCACAGCCCATGATGTTCAAATCAAAATTAAGATTCTGTCCTACTACAAATTTCGTTTTGGACAAGGCCTGATTGAATAAATCCAACACTTCATTCAAAGGCTTTCCCTGCTGGATGGCCAAGTCCGTCGAAATTCCATGGATCTGTTCGGCATCATAGGGAATCTTATAGTTTTCCGGTATGATCAGAAAATCCTCATGAGAAATCATTCTCCCCATATCGTCGTGCAACTGCCATGCTATTTGAACACAACGGGGCCAGTTGTTTACATCTGTGATGGGTGCATTCCAGTTCTTTGGTAAACCTGTGGTTTCTGTGTCAAAAATCAAATACATGCAGTGAATTCTTTTGTGAGGATTTCAATGGTATAAAAATAGGTATTTACAAGTTTACCACTAAAGTGATTGACTGGAATTTTATCAACAACCGTTTATAAATGTAAATTGCCAAATGACATATCCTAAACTCTGACAATTAGATAGATAATTAATCATATTTTTAATCTCAGATTGAATATTATTTAGTAATTTTGCGCCCTACTTCGAGAAAGTAGAACTATTATATTAATAACTTAGGTCGTGAACCTAAAAATTTAAACAATTATGTCAGTAAAAATTAGATTACAAAGACACGGTAGAAAAGGAAAACCATTTTTTTGGATCGTAGCAGCGGATTCTCGCTCAAAAAGAGATGGTAGGTCTTTGGAAAAATTAGGTACTTACAACCCTAACACGAATCCGGCAATTATCGAATTAGATATTGATGGAGCAGTTAAATGGCTTCAAAATGGAGCGCAACCAACAGATACAGCCAGAGCTATTTTATCTTACAAAGGTGCTTTATTGAAAAATCATCTTGCAGGAGGCGTTAAAAAAGGTGCTTTAACTGAAGAACAAGCTGAAGTTAAATTTCAAGCTTGGTTAGAAGAAAAAGCGACAAAAATTTCTGATAAAGAAGGATCTATTGCTAAAGCTCAAGAAGATGCTAAAGCGAAGATATTTGAAGCTGAAAAAGAAGTGAATGCAAATCGTAAAGCGGCTGCAGATGAAATAGAAAACGAAGCAATCAAAGCAAAAGCTGATGCAAAAGCAGCAGTTGAAGCGGCGGCTAAAGCTAAAGAAGCGGTTGAAGATGATGCCCCACAAACAATTGATGAGGCAGCAAAAGAAGCTAAGGAAGAAGAAAAATAAGACATCGAACTGATACTTATTAAAAACCTGATATTGATTTATCAGGTTTTTTTATTTTAAATTTGTTACCAATCAATTTCATTACATGAAAAAAGAGGATTGTTTTTATCTTGGAAAGATCGTTAAGAAATATAGTTTCAAGGGAGAGCTTATCTTAAAACTCGATACGGATCAACCCGAGATCTACGAAAATCTCAACGCCATTTTTCTGGATATGGGAAAAACCTTGGTCCCGTATTTTATAGAAAGTAGCCTTTTTCAAAAAGGGAGCCATATGCGCATTCAATTTGAAGATATTTACTCGGAAGAAGATGCAGAATTTCTATTGAAGAGAGATGCCTATCTGCCACTTAGTCTGCTTCCTAAACTTAAGGGAAAACAATTTTATTTTCATGAAGTTACCGGCTTTAGTCTGGAAGATGTCGCATATGGCAAGATTGGAACTATTGCTTCCATCAATGATACTTCTGCGCAACCTTTGTTTGTCGTGACAACAGAAAATGGTGAAATTTTAGTACCCATGGTTGATGATTTTATAGAACAGATTGACAGAGTAAATAAGAAAATTCTTGTTAGGACTCCTGAGGGCCTTATTGACATCAATAGATCTTAATTTTTCACCTATGTCTGGCGAACCTTTTCACTTTAAGGAATTTAGCATACAACAGGACCAATGTGCCATGAAGGTTGGTACTGACGGGGTATTGCTCGGTGCCTGGGTAAAGGTTGCTGATAACACTGAATCTATTTTGGATATTGGAACCGGTACCGGACTGATTGCTTTACAAATGGCACAAAGAACCGGGGCAGAAACCATCGATGCGCTTGAAATTGAAAATAAGGCTTTTGAACAGGCTGTTGAGAATTTTGAAACCAGTTCATGGGCCGACCGGCTATATTGCTATCACACCTCCCTACAGGAATTTGCAGAGGAAATAGAAGAACAATATGATCTGATCGTAAGTAACCCTCCTTATTTCAACGATACTTTTAAAGAACTCGATCAAAAACGGGCTACTGCACGACACACCCATAAGCTCAGTTATAAGGAACTCCTATCTGCCACTAATAAACTATTATCACCTCAGGGCAGCTGTGCCTTTATCATCCCCTTTAGGGAAGAATCTGATTTTCTTTCTCTGGCATCCTTAAAGGAACTTTACCCTATTCGGATCACAAGGGTAAGGGGTAATAAACAAAGTGACATTAAAAGGAGCCTGCTTCAATTTACAAGGATCCAAACCCAAGTGATTCCTGATGAACTAATTATTGAGAATAGCAGACATGTTTATACTACTGAATATACTGCTCTGGTAAAAGATTTCTATCTAAATATGTGAATGAGCTTTCTCTTTGCTTCGGCTTCTAAAAATAATGACCAAGGACGCCGTAAAAAACATCAGGAAACCATAGGTCAATGGGACGATCGTATAAGCTGGATTATTCAAAATTAAGGTTGCGATGGTTATGGCTAATGTTCCGTTTTGTATTCCTGATTCAATTGAAATAGTAATAGCCTGAAATTTAGGAAGCTTAAACAAAAAAGCCAATAGGAATCCAGCACCCATAGTGCATACATTCAGCAAAATAGAGGGCAACCCTGCCTGGTCAAAATACGCAATAAACTCGTTTCTGTTGGTGTATGTAATTCCGATCATCACAAGAATAAAGATAATGGCCGAGGCTATTTTTACCGGTTTCTGAACACTTAGCGCGAAAGCCGGAAATTTTCTATTTATCATCATTCCAATAGCCACTGGAATGATAATGATGACAAGCAGCTGCTTCAACATGGCCATAATGTCCAAAGACACTGACTCTTGCTGATCAAGAAAAAAGTCAAAAGACATATTCATGATCAATGGGATACTTATAAATGACAATAAACTTGCCATTGCCGTTAAGGAAATAGATAAGGCCAAGTCTCCTTTGGCCAGAAATGTAATCATATTTGATGTTGCTCCTCCCGGACAAGCAGCCAATAGCATAAGTCCTATTGCTATTACCGAGGGTAAATCAAGCAAATAGGCTATTGAAAAACCAATTAAAGGTAGCAGTATTATTTGACTAAAAAGTCCAATAAAAGCAGCTTTAGGGTATTCAACAATTCTTTTAAAATCTGCTATTGCTAAAGACAGCCCCATCCCTGCCATAATAATCATAAGAGAAATAGCGAGAATAATCCCGGTGATTGAAGTCATAGCAATAAGAAGGTTTAAGATGCTAGTTAAAGCTTAAATTTACGAAAATATTCTCGTCCTCTTTTTTGCGTCTGTTTCTTAATGAAACTCATTTAAATTTAGGCACCTAGATTATGCGGGTTATAACCAAGATAAGGAACCTCTTTTTCTTTGAACTCGATACCGTAATTTTGAAGTTCCGCAAGAATAGGATCATACACTTCTTTGGTAATTGGCAATTGAACACCCGGGCTCTTTATTTTCCCATTTAAAATATCTAGAGTTGCCATCGCAACCGGCAAGCCTACAGTTTTTGCCATAGCAGTATAAGTTTGATCCTCACCTATAACGACCATATTCGATTCTATTTGTTTTTTGACGCCATTTAATTCAAATCCAAATTTATGATACATCACGATCATATCCTTATCATCCTTCCCTAAGGTCCAACTATCCATTAAAATACGTTGCAGGGCCTGAGCAGGGGTAGCATCTTTTATCCCCACTATTTTAGCGCTATTAAAAATATCCAATTCAAGTAATTTTTCCCAGATGACATCATCCTGATCGATCTTTAAATAATGTCTTAATTTCAGTTCCACAGAATCATGGGGTTTATATGGTAAGAAAGAATTGGTGAATTCCCGATAAGTCATTTGCTCTGAGCCTTCCATCACATAACTGTCATCCGTCATACCCAATTGTACAAAGATATTCCAGGCCCTTGAATAACCAACCCTTCTTATGGTACCTCTATAAAGGGTCAAAGCATCTTGCAGCCCGTAAATCTCTCGATAATTTAAGGAATCTCTGTTAGCAAGCGCCTCAAACTTCCCATAGCCCTCAATCGATAAAAACTCAGTTCTTCTGAACAACTTATGATAGGGTATATATTTATATTTACCCTCCTGAATAAATTTGGCTACGCCTCCTTGACCTGCAACCACAACATTCCTGGGATTCCAGGTGAATTTATAGTTCCAGAGATTGTTGTCGCTCTCAGGTGCTACAAGACCACCGGTAAAAGATTCAAAAAGAATCATTTTACCTCCTTGACCTTTAATCCTGTCGATTACCTGCATGGCACTCATATGATCGATCCCCGGATCTAAGCCTATCTCGTTCATAAATATCAAGCCTTTCTCCTTCACCTCTTCATTCATGGCCAGTAGTTCTTTAGAGATATAGGAAGCCGTCACAAGATTCTTTTTAAACTCAAGACAGTCCTTGGCAATTTCCAAATGAAATCTAGCCGGCAACATAGAAATTACGATATCTGACTTTTTTACAAGTTCTCTTCTAGCCTCTTCATTAAATATATCCAATTCTATGACTTCACTATTCTGATGATCATTAACAAGTTTTTCGGCGTTTTCTACCGAAATATCTGCAATGATTACCTTGAGTTTTTCATCGAATGATTTCTCCAAAAGATAACGAACCAGTGCTGATGAAGATCTCCCCGCACCAACGATTAAAATACTTCTCATATGCTTGTATATATTTGATCAAATGTACTTAAAATGCATGCAAAAATTGGCCTTAATAAACGAATCTTTTTGTAAATTAATGGTTTATCGAAGGTTCAAAAAAAGAACTCAAATACTATATTTTATTTGTGATATTAAGCTTACTTTAGCGTTAACAATGACCCTGTTTATGATACGAAAGATTTCAGGACTTGCCGCCTTATTAGGTGCACTAACCGTAGTGATTGGTGCTTTTGGCGCCCATTCCTTAAAAGAAAAATTAGATCCGGAAGCTTTAATAAGTTTTGAAACGGGTGTTAAATATATGATGTATCATGTGTTAGTACTTCTTTTAGTGACTAATAATTCACGGCTCACAGAAAAATCAAAAATTATTATTTCTTATTTGTTTCTTCTAGGTATTCTCTTCTTTTCAGGATCTATATTTATGATTGCTCTGGACATAGTATCAGCAAAACAAATTTGGTTCATTACACCCCTTGGAGGTTTACTTTTTATCTTTGGCTGGCTTTATGCAGCTTTCTCATTTTTAAAGTCGGATGCTAAAAAATGAAAGAATTGCGTGTTTTTTAGCAAAATATCTATTTTTAAACAATATCTATAGCTGTTTCTCTGATATTTCATAAAAGTCTTTGACTATTCATAATTCTATATTTTTCGTTATTTAATTTTGTCCACCATACAATTCTTAGTAATTTTAAACACACTATTTTTAGCAAAAAAAACGAAAACGTTATCGTAAATAAGTATCCAACTCCTGACAAATATCATAAAAGCCAAATAGCTTTAATCCGTAAATTTGCTAAAGAAATCAAAACAATTAACACTTAAATTTTGACTTATGGAAGTTCTAACAAAATCAGTAATTAGCTCACTAAACGACTTAGGAATCAAAAACCCAAAAGAAATAATTTATAATCCTTCATACGATGAATTATATGATTATGAATTGTCTCCTTCTTTAGAAGGTTTTGAAAAAGCTTATAAAACAGAATTAGGAGCTTTAAATGTAATGACAGGTAAATTTACAGGTCGCTCTCCTAAAGATAAATTTATTGTCAAAGACGATGCAACGAAAGACACATTATGGTGGACTTCTCCACAGGCACCAAATGATAACAAACCAACCACTCAAGCAGTTTGGGATGATTTGAAAGAATTAGTTCTTGATGAATTATCAGGTAAAAAATTATATGTAGTTGATGCTTTTTGCGGTGCCAACGAAGACACAAGATTAAAAATTAGATTTATTGTAGAGGTTCCTTGGCAGGCGCATTTTGTTACAAATATGTTTATCAGACCTACTTCTGAAGAATTAGAAACTTTTGGAGAACCAGATTTCGTAGTGATGAATGGTTCTGAAACTCAAAATGATAATTGGAAAAAACATGGTTTGAATTCTGAAGTATTTACTATGTTTAACTTAACAGAGCAAATGCAAATAATTGGTGGAACCTGGTATGGAGGTGAAATGAAAAAAGGAATGTTCGCCATGATGAACTATTTCTTACCTCAACGAGGAATTTCTTCAATGCACTGTTCAGCAAACGTTGGTAAAGATGGTAAAACAGCTATTTTCTTCGGATTATCAGGAACTGGTAAAACCACCCTTTCTACAGATCCAAACAGAGCATTAATTGGTGATGACGAGCACGGATGGGATGATGAAGGCGTCTTTAACTTTGAAGGTGGATGTTACGCGAAAACTATTGACTTATGTCATGAGGCGGAACCAGACATTTATGACGCCATTAAAAAAGATGCTCTTTTAGAAAATGTAACTGTTGATGAAAATGGAAAAATTGACTTTACTGATGGATCAGTTACACAAAACACAAGAGTTTCGTACCCTATTTATCATATTGATAACATTGTAAAACCAGTTTCTAAAGCAGGTCATGCCAATAAAGTGATCTTCTTAACTGCTGATGCTTTTGGTGTGATGCCTCCAGTATCTAAGTTGACTCCAGAGCAAACCAAATATCACTTCCTATCGGGATTTACAGCTAAATTAGCTGGTACTGAAAGAGGTGTTACTGAACCTACTCCTACATTTTCAGCTTGTTTTGGTGAAGCCTTCTTGACTTTGCACCCAACAAAATATGGTGAAGAACTAGTGAAAAAAATGGAAGAACATGGAGCTGAAGCCTACTTAGTAAACACTGGTTGGAATGGAACTGGAAAACGAATTTCTATCCAGGATACAAGAGGAATTATCGACAGAATTTTAGATGGTTCTGTTGATAAAGCTGAGACTAAAATTATTCCTGTATTTAATTTAGAAGTTCCAACTTCTTTAGAAGATGTACATGATGAAATTTTAGATCCTAGAGATACTTACGAAGATTCTGCAGAATGGGACAAAAAAGCTAAAAAATTAGCTGGTTTATTTGCGAAAAACTTCGAGAAATATACAGATAATGAAGAAGGAAAAGCATTAGTTGCTGCTGGACCACAGCTAGGCTAATAACATATTTTTCAGTTAAAGGTGTGAATCAATATTTATTGAGTCACACCTTTTTTTTTGACTAAAATTCAAATTTCAGCTGTATATCCATCACCTCTTCTTCTTGTTGAGATTTATTGTTAAGATTGGATACTGAAATTCCTAAAAGCCTGACGGATTCTTTGACTTTTTCCTGAAAGAGTAACTCTTTTACCGTTGACAGCAACATGCTTTTATCTTTTACAAAAACGGGAAGCGTCTTGCTTCTGGTTTGTATTGAAAAATCACTGTATTTGATCTTTAGAGTGATGGTCTTTGCCGCCACTTTGGAACGCATCAGCCTGTTTTGCAATTCTTCTGCTATCGCTTCGAGCCGCTCCATCATAAATATTTCAGAGGTCAAATTTTTACTGAATGTATGCTCAGCAGCTACCGATTTCTGGATTCTATTTGGTTTTACGTCACTGAAATGCTCGCCTCTGACGACTTTATAATAATGATTACCTGAATTCTTAAAATGTGTTATAAGAAAATCTAAGGATTTACCTTTAAGATCACGCCCCGTAAAAATTCCCAATTGAAACATTTTTGAAGCTGTTACCCTACCGATTCCAAAAAACTTCTCTATGGGTAGCTCCTCTAAGAATTTCTCTACTTCCTCAGGTGGAATCGTTTTTTGCCCATTAGGCTTATTGACATCTGAGGCGATCTTGGCTACAAATTTGCTATTGGAGATTCCAGCAGACGCTCGTAATCCAACTTCTTGAAAGATTCGCTCACGAATCTCTTTTGCAATAAGCGTTGCTGAAGGATGAAACTTTTTATTCTGGGTGACATCCAGATAAGCTTCATCAAGAGACAGGGGCTCTACCAGATCCGTGTACTCATAAAAAACACTTCTGATCTGTTGCGAAATCTCCTTATAACGAGTAAATCTGGGTTTAACAAAAATGAGATCAGGGCAATTCTTTCTGGCTTGAAATCCGCTCATAGCAGACCTCACGCCAAACTTTCTTGCCTCATAGCTCGCAGCGGCCACAACACCTCTTTCACCTCCTCCTCCAACGGCAACAGGCTTTCCATTCAACTCAGGGTTGTCCATTTGCTCAACGGAAGCATAAAACGCATCCATGTCAATGTGTATGATCTTTCTATTGGCCCTTGAATCCATAAGAGTAAAACTACAAAGTTAAGTTAAAACAGCACTTTAAACATCTAAAAATCTCAATTGAAAAATCATAAAAATGCCTTACTTTTGCTGCATGTCTAGAAAAAAGAAATTTCATTTATTTGAAAATATTGAAGTGGTTGATACTGCTGCCAAAGGTAAAACTGTAGCTAAATCGCCCGATGGAAGAGTTGTTTTTCTAAGCAATGCAGTACCTGGAGATATTGTTGATATTAGAACAGGAAGGAAAAGAAAATCATATTTCGAGGGAAAGGCCGTAAAGTTCCACCATTTATCTGATAAAAGAGTGGATCCGGTATGTGAGCATTTTGGTGTTTGTGGAGGCTGTAAATGGCAGCATATGAATTATCAGGACCAACTTTTTTATAAACAGAAAGAAGTCACGAATAATTTAGTAAGAATAGGCCATTTGGAACTACCTGAGATCACTCCTATTGCAGGCTGTGAAAAAATATACTTTTACAGAAACAAAATGGAATTTTCCTTTTCTGATTCGAGATGGCTTACTGACGAAGAATTAAAAAGTGATATTGAATTTGAGGATAAAAACGCTTGCGGTTTTCATATACCCGGGATGTGGGATAAAATTCTTGATGTTCACAAATGTCATTTACAAGAGGACCCTTCTAATACCATTAGGAATTCGATCAAAGACTTTGCCATTGAGAATGATATCACATTTTTCAATCCAAGACAAAGAACAGGAATGCTCAGGACCCTGATGATCAGAATCAGTTCGACCGGAGAAATTATGCTTGTCATTCAGTTATTTAAGGAAGATAAAGAAAAACGAGAGTTACTGTTAAATCATATCGCTGAAACATTTAAAGAAATAACTTCTTTACAATATATCATCAATGAGAAAGGAAACGATTCGATCTATGATCAGGACATCATCCTTTTTAAAGGAAGAGATCATATTTTTGAAGAAATGGAAGGGCTGAAGTTTAAAATCAATGCCAAATCTTTTTATCAGACAAATTCTACTCAAGCCTATCAATTGTATAAAATAGCAAGAGATTTTGCTGATCTTCAAGGAGATGAGATCGTTTACGACTTGTATACCGGAACAGGTACAATCGCCCAATTTGTAGCCTCTAAAGCAAAAAAAGTGATTGGTGTTGAGTCTGTACCACAAGCTATTGTCGATGCCAGGGAAAATGCAAGACTCAATGGTATAGATAATACTGTTTTTTATGACGGCGACATGGCCAAGGTATTCACCCAGGAATTTATAGAACAAAACGGTCATCCTGATCTGATCATCACAGACCCGCCAAGAGATGGCATGCATCAAAAAGTAGTCATGCAAATTTTAAATATCTTACCCGAAAAAGTTGTTTACATTAGTTGTAACTCTGCTACTCAGGCGAGAGACCTCGCGCTAATGAAGGAAGATTATGTTATTGAAAGATCGCAGGCAGTTGATATGTTCCCTCAGACCCATCATGTAGAAAATGTGGTTCTTTTAAAGCGCAGAAAACAGCAATGAAAAATAATTTAAAACTCTTATTGATCCTGTTGACTTTCCTGACTCAATTGAGTTGTGAAAGGGATGAAATCTGTTTGGAAGACATTACCCCAAAACTGATCATTAGGTTTTATAATGAAAATATTCCCAATGAGTTTAAATCTGTAGCCCTTTTAAAAGTAAATATTGAAGGGATAGATGGTGATTATAGCAATGAGACGATAACTGCCCTTACGGATTCCATCGCTATCCCATTGCAGGTGACAGATAATAAAACAAGATTCATACTTACCTTACAAGGAAATAGCAATCAGGGCACTGAAGACAATATTGATACGATTTCAGTAATATACACCCAGCAAGACATATTTATTTCAAGGGCCTGTGGTTACAAAACAGTTTTTAATGAGGCAAACGCCAGCTTTGTTGAAGATGATGATAATTGGATAAAAGGCCTGGAAACAAAAAAAGATCCTCTACAAATAATTGACGAAAACGCAGCTCATGTTAAAATATACCATTAGCATACTCTTTTTTTTAACCTGTAGCACAATTTTTGCCCAACTTGGTAAAAATGCAAAGGACACGGCTACCTATAAAGACAGGTATGGACTCAGGGTGGGCATAGACGTGGTAAGACCGATTTACTCTCTCTTTAGTGAGGATACAAAAGGGTTCGAAATTGTTGGTGATTACCGCGTAACTAAAAGATTTTATCTCGCAACTGAACTTGGCTATAGAGACCAGACACGTCAAGAAGATTTTTTTAATTTTTCAACAAAAGGACAATATATCAAAATCGGAGTTGATTATAATGCCTATAAAAATTGGATTGGTATGGAAAACATGATTGTTGTGGGCATTCGCTACGGATTCAGCACCTTCAGTCAGTCTGTAAACGAATACACCATCAATGCCGACCCATTTATACCCGTTAGAACTGAACCAAACGGTGAGAACTATGATGGCTTGAGTGCTCATTGGGCCGAACTTGTACTTGGATTAAAAGTAGAGGTGCTCCACAACGTGTTTTTAGGAGTTTCATTCAGAGGGAACACCTTGATTACTTCCACAAAACCGGAAAACTTTAAAAATTTATATATTCCGGGATTCGAAAGAGTTTTCGTCAATAACAATGGTTTTAGTTTTAATTATACTGTATCCTATTTGATCCCTCTCTATAGAAAATAAGGCGCATAAAATGGATAAAAATTTAATCTCTTTTTTTACTTTTGGTTTGTTACTAATTACCATTGGCGGAATTGGTTCGTTTTTCGATTGGGATAAATCAATGATCTTTATCGGGCTTGGCCTTACCCTTGAATCTTTAGCGCTACTTATTTTTGCCTGGAAACGACTGAAAAAAAGATGAATTATTCCAACCCCGTTTCGATCATAGTTGCTTCTATCATGGTAACTGTTTTATCCTTAAAGACCAAGGATGACTGCTATTATTGTTTCTTAGGAATGTTTTTTATCGGGCTTATTTTATTTATATTTGGGATTGTAAAATACTGGAAACGATACAATGGCTAAGAAAAAATCAAATAGTTTATCAGACCTTGGGGGGTTTGTTTTTTCCACCAATGAACAAGAGGATTTTTCCGCCTATTCAGAGAAATCTTCCGTAAATCTCGATCCTAAGGATCAGCAATTAGAAGCTCATTTTTCAAATAAAGGAAGGGGTGGTAAAACAGTAACTGTCATCACCGGATTTCAAGGGAAAGAAACTGATCTTAAAGCACTCGCTAAACTTTTAAAAACGAAATGTGGAGTTGGTGGCAGTGTAAAAGATGGGGAGATCATCATTCAAGGCAATTACCGTGACAAGATCATAATGATCCTTCAAAAAGAAGGCTACCCGGTGAAAAGAGTTGGCGGTTAATCCCTAAGCTATTTCTTTTATTAATAATTATTCAATTTTTTAGTCTATGCGAACAATTGGCCCTTCTGAACTAATTCTCAATCCTGATGGCAGTATTTATCATCTCAATTTAAAACCTGAACACATAGCCCCAACTGTTATTTTTGTGGGAGACCAAAACCGTGTAGAAAAAGTTACCAATCATTTTGATGAGATAGAATTCTCTACTCAGAAAAGAGAATTCAAAACTATTGTTGGGAATTTAAATGGAAAAAGGTTAACCGTGATATCTACCGGGATCGGACCTGATAATATTGATATCGTACTCAATGAAATTGATGCCTTGGTCAATATAAATCTTGAAACAAGAAGCGTTAAAAATGAATTGACCAGCCTTCAGATTGTGCGCATGGGCACTTCCGGTTCCTTACATGAAGACATTCCTGTTGACAGTATTGTTCTGGGTAAATACGGGTTAGGTTTTGACGGTGTTCTGCATTCCTACGAGCACAAAGGTATATTCGAACCCGAATTGGAAAATGCATTTATAGACCATTGTGATTATGCAATCGAAAAGGCGAGGCCGTATATTGTTAGTAACAGCCCTGTTCTTGAGAAAAAACTGCTTTCTGATCAAATTTTTTCTGGTATCACTGCCACAGCGGGAGGGTTCTACGGCCCTCAGGGCAGGGTTCTCAGATTGGCTTTACAGGATAATGATTTGAATAAAAAAATTGAAAGTTTTAAGCACAATCACTTAAGGATCACTAATTTAGAAATGGAAACTTCCGTAATTTACGGACTGTCAAAACTTTTAGGTCACCAAGCTGTTTCTATGAATGCCATCATCGCAAACAGGGCCAACCTCACCTTCAGTAAAGATCCTTATGCAGCTGTAGAAAATATGATACAGTACACGCTAAACAGGCTTACTGCATAATTTTTTTACTATTGCCACACTAAACGCAATTTTCAAACGTTACATATATAATCTCCCTTGATTATTATAAACTTAAAATTAACCTATGAAAAAGTTAGCCTATTTATTAGTTTTTATTTTCGCGTCAGCAAGTTTTGCTTCCTGTGGCGGATCAAGTGCGAGTTGTGTTGAATCAGATAAGTATATTATCAAGAATATGAAATTTGAGAATCAGGAAATGGTTCTTTCGAAGAAATTCAAAAAAAGTGATGAGATCATCAACTAGTTTGAATTAATATAGAATAAAGGAAACCGTCAATTTAAATTGACGGTTTTTTTATGCCAAAAAAATAAAAAAAGAAAAGGCTTGTCAAAATTACCAGACTTTGTAATTTTACACAAACCTAAACACGATGCCAAACACTAAGTATATTTTTGTTACAGGAGGGGTAAGCTCATCTCTTGGCAAAGGAATTATTGCTGCTTCTTTAGCAAAATTATTACAATCAAGTGGATTTTCTGTCACTATACAAAAATTGGATCCCTATATAAATGTTGACCCTGGAACTTTGAATCCATACGAACATGGGGAGTGTTATGTGACAAATGATGGCGCCGAGACAGATCTTGACCTTGGACACTATGAAAGGTTTTTAAATATTCCTACTTCCCAGGCGAATAACGTGACTACAGGCAGAATATACCAAACTGTTATCAACAAAGAGAGAAAGGGAGACTATCTCGGGAAGACTGTTCAGATCATTCCTCATATCACAAATGAGATCAAGAGGCGTATTAAAATTCTTGGTCAAACTGGTGATTATGATATTGTGATAACTGAAATTGGTGGAACCGTTGGCGATATTGAATCTTTACCTTATATCGAAGCTGTCAGGCAATTAAAATGGGACCTTGGCAAACACAATGCCATTGTCATTCATTTGACTTTGATCCCTTATCTGGCCGCAGCAAAAGAATTAAAAACAAAACCAACACAGCATTCTGTTAAAGAACTGATGCAGAGTGGTATTAGTCCGGACATTCTTGTTTGTAGAACTGAACACCATATCGGGGAAGACATCAAAAGAAAATTGGCCTTGTTCTGTAATGTCGACAAGGAGTCTATTATTGAGTCTATAGATGCCAATACTATTTATGATGTTCCAAACCTGATGCTTGAAGAGGGCTTACATGAAGTCGTTCTTAAGAAGCTCGATCTCAAAGCCTCTAAAAAACCCGTTCTTACCCGTTGGAATCAATTCCTCAATAATTACAAAAATCCTGAAGGAACTGTTGAAATAGGTTTGGTTGGTAAATATATTGAATTACAGGATGCTTATAAATCTATCCTTGAGGCTCTGGATCACGCAGGAGCACAGAACAAGCTTAAAGTAAACATCCACCCTATTCATTCGGAAGACCTTAATGAACAAAATGCCGCGGAGAAGTTAAAAGGTCTGCAAGGCCTGGTTGTTGCGCCAGGTTTTGGTGATCGGGGAATAGAAGGGAAAATTGCTGCCGTTAGGTATGTCAGAGAAAATAATATTCCTTTTCTTGGAATTTGTTTAGGTATGCAAATGGCAGTCATTGAGTATGCCAGAAACGTCCTAAATCTAAAATCTGCCAATTCTACTGAAATGAGCAGAAATACGACACATCCGGTTATTGATATCATGGAGGACCAAAAAATGGTTACAGAAAAAGGAGGAACCATGAGACTTGGAGCCTGGGATTGTAAATTGGAAAAAGATTCTAAAGCCTTTAAAATATATGGTAAGGAACTCATTAGCGAAAGACACAGACATCGTTATGAATATAACAATGACTATCTTAAAAAATTAACTGACGCGGGACTTCTCCCGACAGGACTAAACCCCAAAACCGGTTTGGTAGAAATTGTTGAAATTCCGAGCCATAAGTGGTTTATTGGGGTTCAATACCATCCTGAATACAAAAGTACCGTATTGAACCCCCATCCATTGTTCGCTGCTTTTGTTTTAGCATGCTCAGAGAACTAAATCAATAAAAAAGGCGGCCCAATGGGCCGCCTTATATTTTTTTAAAAGAGAGGCTTTTATTCTACTCCCTCTTCCTCTTTTGATTTATCATTAGCGGCAATCTCCACCTTTTTTAGATCCATCTTACATACAGGACATGAGCCTTCTTCTGCATACGTTTTATTTTCTTCGCACTTCATAGGGCATTGGTATGCGTTCATAGCTGTTTCAGCACCATGATTATGACCATCTGATTCATCATGTGCAGCATGCTCATTTTGTTCTGTAGCCTCTTTGCTACTATCCTGTTCTTTTTTAACATTGTTGCAAGCTACAACTGCAAATCCAAGTGCTAATGAAAGCATCGATAATTTAATTAATTTTTTCATTTATTTATTATTGATTATACGTTACAAATCTAAGCCAAATTATCACAATTCATAAAAAAACTTAATTTCAAAAATTACTGTATATCAGTTTTTATTGACAAAAATTTAGAATGGATCCTTTACAAGTATACACTTGACTTCCAATTCTTATATAAAAAAATTAGTGAATCCATAACCAATGACAACAAAATGTGCGGTCTCAAAAACCTACAAATACATCAAATAAATGACATTGCGGTAATTAATATTGCTATGGCTATAATGAAGGCTATTATTTTATCTAGTACTTGTAACATACTATCAAATGTAGTGTATAAAACTAAATTGGAATTTTAAATTTATGTTAAATTATTTCTTTAACTGTTAACTGTTTGTAATAAAATGCCGGTAACAATATTAAAACAAATAAAGGGTGAATAAGAAACCTTCTCACATAAAATGCAAACAAATAACCATGAGCCAATTCTCCTTTAAGAATAATAAAAAAGGTAATACTCAACAAAACGAAAGAAATTGCATAAAACTTGACCGAAAAAATCAAAAAACCCTTGTTCTGAAAGGCCATATAGATAATGAGCAGGGAAATAATTGCATTTAACCCATACCTGAAAATCAAATGCAACAGTAATTTGGAACCACTAAAAATGGGTATCGGATCGGAGAGATAACCATTTTTAAAATAGGCGATAAAAGGGTCATAAAATAATTGATGCTCAAAGGCCCTTACCAGCACCAATCCCAAAAACAGTGCAATAATGATCAATATTCGAACTTTCCTATCCATTTTGCTTGTTCAAATTAGAATAAAACTTCACCCAGGTAATCCATAATATAAAAGTCAAGCCATAGATTATTGCAGGAAATACCAGATCATGTAAGATCGTTTGGTATTCCGGAAACTTCCGATATAAAACACTCATTGCTATGATTCGAAGTATATTCACAATATAAATCAGAATACTTCCAAATATGCCAAACAAAACAGTATTGAGTACACTCCCTGAAAATGCTATGATGAAAGATAGAAAAAGAATAATGACACTGATTGAAGTACATCCCTCGACAATTCGAGCTATATAATCACCATTAAGTATGTATTTGATCGAAAGTTCACCCGAATGTTGCTCAATTTCCGCATCATATCCAAGCATTTGTGACACCTTATAAACATGATTTGCAACAGTTCCGGTAATCGGAGAACAGACAAACACATCTGATTTTTGTTGTGTTTTATTCAGATAAAATGAATAAGCCCCAAATAGAATAAAATATGTAGCAAAGAATTTTACTAAAAATACAATAATCGCTTTATTTTTCTTCAAAGATTGAATAATTTTACCCCGTAAATTTATAGGAAAGAATTAGAATATATGACAATAAGGAATAAAATTAATCAATTAATTGTTAGGGAAATTCCCAATTCAGAAAAATTGCAAGAAATATGTATTCTTTTGAAGAATACTTTTCCTCATTTTCATTGGGTTGGATTCTATTTTGTTCACGGAAACAGGAAAGAATTAAAACTATCACAGTTTGCCGGCAAACCAACCGAACACACTATTATCCCTTTTGGGAAAGGCATCTGCGGACAGGTCGCCATCAGTAATCAAAATTTTATAGTGCAAGACGTCAGCGAGCAAGATAATTATATCTCCTGCGGAATCGATGTCAAATCAGAAATTGTGATACCTATCTTTCAAGACAGTAAAAATATTGGACAAATTGATATTGACTCACATGATGTGGCTCCTTTTACAAAAGAAGATGAGAACCTACTCGAATTTATTTGCACTAAGGTAGCCTCCCTTGATTTAGAATCAATCATCAATCAGGATCCATCCTAAAACGGATAATAAGAGCCGAGATTATTGTTATTAACGCGATAACAAATATGGAGTAACTGATCCCCATTAGATCAGCTATTATTCCTGTCAGTATAGCCCCAAGTGCATATCCCAGATCTCTCCACAATCTGAATACGCCAATACTCTCAGCTCTTTGAACAGGGTTTGTATGCGCAGCGATACCTACCAAAAAAGTTGGGTATACCATAGCTGTCCCAATTCCCAGCAGCGCTGACAAAACAATAAATTGGTAAAACTCATGGGTTACTGCCATAAATATGAGGGCTATACCTTGTAATAACATCCCCCAAAATAAGAGCCCACGTTTAGGCAATAAATCAGCCAGCTTGCCTGTAAACAACTGACCCAATCCCCATACCGCGGGATAAACCGATACAATAATACCAATTTGTTTCAAATCAAAATGAAGACCTGCAAGCAACATCGGAAACAAACCCCAAACCATCCCATCATTAAGATTGTTGACCAGTCCTGCCTGAGAAATTGACCCCAGATTCTTATTTGCCCAGGTAGTTTCCCAAAATACTTGCTGAAGTAGCTTTTTATCACTTTTTATGGATTCCTTCGCAACATGATGTTTGGTGTCTTTTATAAAAAAAACAGAAAATGTCAAACCCAAAACAGACAAAACAATCCCAATATAAAAGGGATAAGGAATCAAACCATAGGTTGAAGCGATCCAACCTGTTAGAAAAGCTACTCCTCCTACAGCCAGATAACCGGCCGACTCATTCAGCCCCATGGCCAGTCCACGATCCTTCTCTCCTACCAGATCAATTTTCATGACAACCGTACTCGACCAGGTAAGTCCCTGATTAATCCCTAACAATAAATTCGCAAAAACGATCCATGACCAGCTGGAAGCATAGATCAATATAAAAGGTATAGGCAGGGCGATGACCCATCCGAGGACCAGCAAGTTCTTTCTTCCTAATTTATCTGCCAGAACGCCAGTAAAATAATTAGTTATCGCTTTAGAAATACCAAAAACAATAATAAAAGATAAAACCGCAGTCTTGACCGTCAAAGAGAATTTTTCCTCTGCCAGTTGTGGCAGAATCGTTCTTTCCAGTCCGACCATACCTCCCACAAAAACATTCACGATTACCAACAACAGGAATTGCTTCCAATTTTGACTCAATCCATGTTTAATTTCTTTATTCAAAATATCCTCTATTACTTCCGGAAAACTCTTAAAGTCAGTTCTGCACTGTATTAGTTTGACCAAAGATAATCTTTCTGAATAAACCCATATTCATGCAAATAGATCAATGCAAACCGCTTCAAATGAACACTTAATTATCGTATAAATACATATTGAATCCTTATTTAAATTTCAAAACGCTTCAGTCTAACTGTAAAAGTTAAACCCGTCAATATTTATGTATTTAAATTGTTAAAAAGTTATTCCCAAACGCTAGAATATATATTCTCGATCTGTTGTTGATCAAGATTGTTTTCTTATTTTTGGAACAAATTTTCAGCAAGAATCATGAGCAATAACAAAAAAGTAAAATCGGCCCTTATTTCTGTCTTTCACAAAGATGGATTAGGACCTATCGTAAAAAAACTAAATGCCTTAGGTGTAACCATTTTTTCAACAGGTGGAACAGAAAAATTCATCAGTGATCTAGGTATTGATGTGGTTCCTGTTGAGGAGCTTACCAGTTACCCTTCGATCCTTGGAGGCAGGGTAAAAACTTTACATCCAAAAGTCTTTGGAGGGATCCTTGGCAGAAGAGATAATGAAAGTGATCTTTCACAGTTGGAAGCATATAAAATCCCTGAAATAGATGTTGTAATCGTAGATCTTTATCCTTTTGAAAACACCGTGGCAAGCGGCGCATCTGAACAGGATATTATTGAGAAAATAGATATTGGCGGCATTTCACTTATTAGAGCTGCAGCAAAGAATTTTAAAGATGTGATTTGCGTTTCCAGCATGAAACAATACGATGAATTTCTGAACATACTTTCAAAAGAAGATGGTCATATCAGTTTGGAAGATCGCAAAAATTTCGCCGCTAAAGCATTTGGAGTTTCAAGCCATTATGATACTGCCATTTTTAAATATTTGAATCAGGAAGCCGGTGACATTGAATTTAGAGAAAGCTTTGACCAGGTAAGTGCCTTGCGATATGGGGAAAACCCTCATCAAAAAGGATACTTTTTTGGGAACCTCGAAGCGCTGTTTGACAAATTACACGGGAAGGAGTTATCCTACAATAACCTGTTGGATGTAGATGCAGCTGTGAACCTCATGAACGAATTCAAAGGAGAAGCGCCTACTTTTGCCATTTTAAAACACAATAATGCCTGTGGATTTGCTCAAAGAACTTCCATAGAAGAGGCTTATAAAGACGCCTTGGCTGGCGATCCGATTTCTGCCTTTGGCGGTATTTTAATTGCCAATACAACCATAAATTCAGCTACGGCTGAAGAAATTCATAAATTGTTTTGTGAAGTTGTCATCGCCCCGGCCTATGACGCAGATGCGCTTGAAATTTTAAAGGGCAAGAAAAACAGGATCATTTTAATTCAAAAAGATATTGAATTACCAAACTTAACTTATAGAACAGCATTGAACGGTGTATTGTCTCAGGAAAAAGATAATAAAACAGATCAGTTATCAGGTCTAAACAACGTGACTGTAGCTAAGCCTTCTGAAAATGAGATGAGTGACCTGATTTTTGCTTCAAAAATTTGTAAACACACCAAATCTAATACCATAGTTCTGGTAAAAAATAAGCAGCTTTTCGCAAGTGGTACGGGACAGACCTCTAGGGTGGATGCATTGAATCAAGCCATCGTTAAAGCAAATCACTTTGAGTTTGACCTGAAAGGATCGGTTATGGCAAGTGATGCGTTTTTCCCATTTCCGGATTGCGTCGAGATTGCAGACCAAGCAGGCATAACTGCAGTTATTCAACCTGGAGGCTCTATAAAAGACCAGTTATCAGTTGATTACTGTAATGATCATCAAATGTCAATGGTCACTACGGGAACCAGACATTTTAAACATTAGGCATTTCAGTTGATTGTCATTTTTTTCAAAAAATACCCTTATTTTTTGATTCCAATCTACTAAATTCATTGGTTTAAAATAGTTTACACTATTTTAGGCCATTGGCTTTAAGAATTGGGTAAATTTATTACATTTGTGACATACACAGTACAAACAAGTTAACACGAGATCATTTTATGGGGTTTTTTGACTTTATGACCGAAGATATTGTAATCGATTTAGGGACTGCAAACACTTTAATCATTCACAAAGGAAAAGTTGTAGTAGATAGTCCTACAATTGTTGCAATGGACAGAACTACTAACAAGATCATTGCTATTGGCAAAAGGGCCAACCTGATGCAAGGAAAAACCCACGAAAATATTAAAACCATCCGACCTTTAAAAGATGGTGTTATTGCTGATTTTGAAGCTTCAGAAGCAATGATCAGAGAGTTCATCAAAAATATTCCTACCATTAAAAAACGCTTTTTCAGACCTTCACTTAGAATGGTTATTTGTATTCCTTCTGGCATTACGGAGGTTGAGAAGAGGGCGGTAAGAGATTCTGCTGAACAAATGAATGCTAAAGACATCTACCTCATCTATGAACCAATGGCTGCTGCTATTGGTATTGGTATTGACATCATGATGCCTAAGGGCAACATGATCATTGATATAGGAGGTGGAACTACAGAAATTGCGGTGATTGCACTTAGTGGTATCGTTTGTGATAAGTCTGTAAAAGTTGCCGGTGATGTTTTTACCAGTGATATTGCGATGTACTTAAGAACACAACATAACTTATACATCGGAGAGTCAACTGCAGAAAAAATAAAGATACAAATTGGTGCTGCTACGGAAGAATTGGATACGCCTCCTGATGATATTTCTATTCAAGGACGTGATCTGCTCAGCGGAAAACCAAAACAAATTGAACTCTCCTATCGTGAGATCGCCAAAGCTTTGGAAAAGTCAATTCTTCGTATCGAAGATGCTGTCATGGAAACGCTTTCACAAACTCCCCCGGAACTTGCGGCGGATATATATAACACAGGTATTTATCTGGCAGGAGGTGGCTCAATGCTAAGAGGATTGGACAAAAGATTATCACGTAAAACAGATTTACCCGTTTATGTGGCAGAAGATCCTTTAAGAGCAGTAGTAAGAGGAACCGGTATTGCTTTAAAGGATATTGAGAAATACAAAAGTGTTTTAATGAAATAGAAGCCCGATAAAATATTATGCAACAAATTGTTTCATTCCTTGACAAGAATA
Source organism: uncultured Flavobacteriaceae bacterium (assembly GCA_905479625.1). Taxonomy (GTDB): domain Bacteria; phylum Bacteroidota; class Bacteroidia; order Flavobacteriales; family Flavobacteriaceae; genus Lutimonas. Next base: position 28,750 of record CAJQNF010000115.1, read on the forward strand.
AATTATTTATCCTGTTTTTGTTGCTTGAAGTGCTTGCCGTCATCTTTACAATCCAAAGTCATTCATTTCATAAAAGTAAGTTCGTCAATTCGGCCAATTTCTTGTCGGGAGGTGTTTACAACAAGATCAATAATTTTAAAGAAATCTTACTTCTCAAAAAGGAAAACGAGCGTCTTAACGACGAAAATGTTTATCTCAAAAATCTTCTGAACCTTGAAGACAAAGAGATCATTCAGCAGGATCTTACAGTCATAGACACCTTAAAATACAACCAAAAATACATTTATACCGGTGCCAAGGTGATCAATAATAATTACAGGAAGAACAATAATTATCTGACCATCAATAAAGGATCCAATCAGGGCTTAGGATCAGATCTTGGAGTGGTTAACAGTAAAGGAATTGTCGGGATTACCAAAAGTGTTTCAGGAAATTACACCACCGTGCTTTCTATCCTCAATGTGAACTCAAGAATCAATGCCAAACTGCTAACAAGCGACCATTATGGCAGTTTAAGCTGGGACAATAATGACTATAATACTGTTCAACTACTCGATCTCCCCATACAAGCAGACATTTATAGGGGTGATACTGTGGTTACAGGAGGGAAATCAACCATATTCCCGGAAGGAATTCCAATTGGGACCATTAAAGATTTTAAAACATTCAATAATAATTACGAATATATCAATATATTACTGTTCAATGACATGAGTTCTTTAGGCCAAATTCAGGTGATCAAGAACTTTGATAAAATAGAAATCCAGACGCTGGAAGAAAAATCGACAAATGAATAGGGAGAATATAAATAGTGCCTTACTTTTCATAGGACTGATATTACTGCAGATCATCGTGCTGAATAATATCAATTTCCTAGGCTATATCAATCCGTATTTTTATATATTTTTCATTTTTCTTTACCCGATCAGAAAAGATGACGCTTCGGTTTTGATATTGAGTTTTTTCCTGGGATTATGCATAGATATTTTTTCAGATTCCGGTGGAATTAATGCGGCAGCAAGCTTGTTTATTGCATTTATCAGAATTCCAATTTTACAAAGCGTTATTGGCAAAAGAGAAATTGACTACGGAACTACCACGATTTTCAAGCTTCCTTTTCCAAAAATGTTTCTATATGTTGTGATCTTAACCTTCCTGCACCATTTTATTGTTTTTGGTATGGAGTATTTTAAATGGAGTAAATTTGGAATCATTTTACTCAATACTGTTTTAACCAGTATTTTTACGATAATTTTGACGACGATAAGTTTAACTTTTGTAATGAATAAAAGATAAAAGATGCCAAGAAAGTCATTATTGTATTTTTTGATTTTGTCGGTTGGAGCGATATTTATTGGCAGGTTATTTTTTTTACAGGTTGTCGATTCCAAATACCGTCAAAACCCATTGAACAACTCTGCGGTTACCATTAAATATGCCTACCCGGACAGAGGATTTATTTATGATCGTAATAACAAATTACTCGTTGCGAATCAGAGTTCTTATGACATCATGATCATCCCAAAAGATGTAGAACCTCTCGATACATTGGAGTTTTGTGAATTACTTAGAATCACTAAAGAAGACTTTTTAAAAAAATACTATAAAACGAAAAATTATTCCCCGCGTATTCCTTCCATTTTTGTAGGACAACTTTCAAAAGAAGATTATGCATTTTTACAGGAGAAAATGTATAAGTACAAGGGATTTTATATTCAAAAGAGATTCCTGAGGCAATACCCTGAGAATACCAGTGCGAATGTTTTGGGTTATATCAGTGAAGTGAATGAAACGCTCTTAAAAAGAAATTCTTATTATCAACTGGGAGAACTTATAGGCTACCAAGGTGTTGAAAAGCAGTATGAAGAGGTGCTTCGAGGTCAAAAAGGCGTAAAATTTATCCAAAAAAACCGTTTTAATAAAGAAATTGGGGCCTATAAAGAAGGTATTTATGATACACTTCCTATTCCAGGTAAAGACATCACCCTTACTCTTGATATGGAGCTTCAGATGTATGCTGAAAAACTCATGACCAACAAAAGAGGAGGCATCGTAGCGATTGAACCTTCTACAGGAGAAATTCTGTCATTAGTTTCTATGCCAAGTTATGATCCTAAAATGCTGGTGGGACGAAAAAGATCTAAAAATTCTGTGTTGCTTTTTAATGATAGCGTTAAAAAACCAATGCTTGACAGAGGCCTGCAAGCTCAGTATCCTCCTGGATCGCCTTTTAAGATCATCAATGCTCTCGTAGCATTACAAGAAGATGTGATTACCCCAACCACGGCTTTTAGCTGTTACCATGGATATAAATACGGACGTGGTGGGTTTATGAAATGTCATTGTGGTATAGTTGGTACGCCCATAAGTATGAATACAGGTATTTATCGCTCTTGTAATGCCTATTTTTCTAATGTCTACAGACGCACAATTGAAAAATATGATGACCCGGTTACAGGAATGGATAAATGGAGTAATCATGTAAAAAGTTTTGGATTGGGAAATTATCTGGGATATGATATGCCAGCGGGTCAAAAAGGATTGATTCCTGATTCTAAATTATATAATCGTTATTACCCCAATCACAAATGGAAGGCCATAACGACTATTTCAAACGCTATAGGACAGGGGGAGGTTTTGACCACTCCAATACAACTGGCAAACATGACGGCCGCTATTGCAAATAGAGGATATTTCTTAACGCCTCATATTCTTAAAAAAGTAGGAGACAGTGTAAATCAAGATGAAAAATATACCACCAGGAGGTATACGACCATAGAACCACGACATTTTGAGCCTGTTATCGAAGGTATGCTCAATGTTTTTGAAATTGGAACCGCCAGAGGATCCAAGATCAGTGATATTGAGATTTGCGGTAAAACCGGGACTGCTGAAAATTTTAAGCGAATCAATGGAGAAAGAATTCAATTTACAGATCATTCCATTTTTATCGCCTTTGCTCCAAAAGACAACCCAAAAATCGCCATCGCTGTATTTGTTGAAAACGGCTACTGGGGATCAAGATGGGCAGCTCCAATTGCAAGCCTCATGATTGAAAAATATATCAAAGGCGACATATCAAGGGACTGGATTGAAAAAAGAATGCTGGAAGGCAGCCTTGAAGAGGAGTACAATAAACAACTTGAAATAGAGAACTACGTTGCGCAAAAGGAAGAGTAATATTTTTAAAGGGGTAGATTGGATCTTGATCCTGATGTACCTGCTATTCGTTTTTATGGGATGGCTCAGCATTTATGCTGCAACTTATTCTGAAACTGAGTTTGAAGTATTTGACCTAACCACCAAATACGGAAAACAAATGATCTGGATCCTGCTCAGCTTTGTCATTATTATTTTTATTCTGGCTATAGATAAAAAATTCTATGAACAGTTTTCGGGTATTTTTTACTTGGCCTCTATACTTTCTCTGGTGGGGCTATTTATATTTGGTAATAACATCAATGGAGCCACCTCATGGTATACATTCGGCTCTTTAGGCATACAACCTTCAGAATTCTCAAAAGCCGCGACAGCCCTTGCTGTTGCGAATTATTTAAATGAACGAAATCAGGATCTTAAAAAATTACCAAATCAACTTAAGGCTTTTGGAATTATTTTTCTTCCAGCCCTGCTGATCACCTTGCAGCCTGACCCCGGCTCTGCCTTGGTATATGGCTCGTTAATTCTGGTTTTATACCGGTTCGGATTACCTCTTTATTATTTGGTTATTGGCTTTCTGGCCCTTTTATTATTTGTGATCACGCTGTCTTTTGGATTCCTGAATACCTTGATCATCTCCTCGGTCCTCATATCGGGACTTCTTGGATACCTGATGTATAAAAATAAAAAATACCTGAGGCATAACTGGATTCGATTTGCCGTCACTTACCTTGTTACCGGTTTTTTCATTTTAAGCGTTGACTATGTGTTTAATAATGTTTTTGAGCAAAGGCATCGTGATCGTTTTAATATTCTTTTAGGAAAGGATGTAGATGATCAAGGCATTGGGTATAATACAGCCCAATCTGTGGTCACCATCGGCTCAGGTGGAGTCAGTGGGAAGGGATTTCTGCAAGGAGACCGTACACAAGGAGATTTTGTCCCTGAGCAACAGACTGATTATATTTTTAGCACGGTAGGTGAAGAATGGGGCTTCTTAGGTAGTAGTTTTGTGATTATATTATTTGTTGTCTTTTTAATAAGATTACTGTTTATTGCTGACAGGCAAAAATCCATTTTCAGTAAAGTTTTCTCCTATGCTACTGTGGCTATTTTCTTTTTTCATTTTACCATTAATATAGGAATGGTTATTGGCTTGCTTCCTACTGTTGGTATACCCCTACCCTTTTTTAGTTACGGAGGTTCCTCCTTATGGGGCTTCACTGTACTTTTATTTATTCTGATTAGATTAGACGCAGACAGGGTCTATGAGTGGTAGTGATACAATGATACAATGATGTAATGATGTAATGATGTAATGATGTAATGAAAGTATGACTTATTCCAATTATGACAAAATCATCTTTATGAAATACGTCGGTTGCTCTTCTATTAAGAGATAATTCAAGCTCCTTTCTTTTTAATCAATTGCATTAACCCAGGAAAATCTTGAGCAAAAAAAAAGCAACCCCTTAGGATTGCTCTATGTTTTCAAGTGCGTACTTAATTATAAAGCAGCTACGTGTAAAGTCAATTTTGATTTGATATTAGCCGCTTTGTTTTTGTGAATAATATTGTTTTTAGCTAATTTATCAACCATCGAGCAAACATTTGACAGTAAGGCCTCAGCATCTTTTTTCTTCTCAGCAGAACGCAAATTTTTAATTGCATTACGCGTAGTTTTATGTTGGTGCTTGTTTCTTAAATGTTTCGACTCATTACTTCTAATTCTCTTCAATGCCGATTTATGATTTGCCATACTTTTATTATTAAATTGTTATTAAAACAAATTCGTAGCCCGTAGGGGAATCGAACCCCTCTTACCAGGATGAAAACCTGGCGTCCTAGCCGATAGACGAACGGGCCAAGATTGTGCTTTTATTTATCAAAGCGAGTGCAAAATTAATACAAATTTTAAACTCTGCAAGTACTTTTTAATTTTTTTTTAATTTTTTCAATAAGCCTTGGCAAACAATACCCTTTTTTGAGATTTCTTACCACTAAAAACACATTCTCCTTCTTCTAGCTTCGCATCTAAAGGCATACACCTTATAGTCGCTTTTGTGCTACTTTTGATCTTTTCTTCTGTTTCTGTTGTGCCGTCCCAATGTGCAGATATAAATCCTCCCTTGGTGTTTAAAACTTCTTTAAAATCTTCAAAATTATCGACCTCGGTAATCAAACCGTCTCTAAAATCTAATGCCTTTTTAAATAAATTCTCCTGAATTTCAACCATTAAGGTTTCTATTCTGGTTACCAACACATCCTGACTAATATTTTCCTTTTCAAGTGTGTCGCGTCGCGCCAATTCAGCTGTATTGTTTTCAAGATCTCTTGGCCCCATGGCTATTCTTAAAGGCACGCCTTTTAGCTCGTATTCAGCGAATTTCCAACCTGGCTTATACGTAGTTCGGTTATCATACTTCACCGATATCCCCTTTGATCGTAATTCTTTTGTAAGCTCTCCTATTCTTTCATTTAACTGTTGCAATTGCTCATCATTTCTATAAATCGGAACAATAACCACCTGAATAGGGGCTAGTTTAGGAGGTAAAACTAAGCCGTAATCATCGCTATGAGACATTACTAAGGCTCCCATTAAACGTGTTGAAACGCCCCATGAAGTTGCCCAGACATAGTCCTGTTTCCCCTCTCTCGTTGTATATTTTACATCAAAGGCCTTTGCAAAATTTTGACCTAAAAAATGGGAAGTTCCAGCTTGCAGGGCTTTTCCATCCTGCATCATGGCTTCAATCGTATACGTATCTAACGCACCTGCAAATCGTTCACTTTCTGTCTTTGTCCCTTTTATGACAGGCATAGCCATAAAATTTTCGGAAAAATCAGCATAAACACCCTGCATTTTTTGCGCTTCCTCTATCGCTTCTGCTTTGGTTTCATGAGCTGTATGCCCTTCCTGCCACAAAAATTCTGCTGTTCTTAAAAATAATCGAGTACGCATTTCCCAACGCATCACATTCGCCCACTGGTTAATGAGTAAAGGCAGGTCTCTATATGATTGGATCCATCTCCTGTAGGAGTCCCAAATGATAGTTTCGGAGGTAGGCCTGATAATTAATTCTTCCTCAAGTTTGGCATTTTCATCAACTACAATCTTGCCGTCTTCATCATTTTTAAGTCTGTAATGAGTAACCACCGCACATTCTTTAGCAAACCCTTCAACATGACTGGCCTCTTTACTAAAATATGACTTAGGAATCAACAATGGAAAGTAAGCATTTTCATGACCCGTTTCCTTAAACATCCTGTCCAACTCCGCTTGCATCTTCTCCCAAATCGCATAGCCATAAGGTTTAATTACCATCATGCCGCGCACTCCAGAATTCTCCGCAAGGTCAGCTTTTACGACCAATTCATTGTACCACTTAGAATAATCTTCCGCTCTTTTAGTCAGTTTGCTACCCATAAAAAATAATTTTTGGCATAAATATTGTATTATTACTTTTGAACTCGAAAAAATAAGTAGCAAATTTAGTTTTTTTTTGCCTTACAACCATAAAAATAAATCACTATGAAAAACATTACTCTATATAAAAATATATCTTTTTACAGTCTGTTGCTGGGCTTTCTGATTGTAGGTTTTTCTTCATGTAGTTCTTCTCAGCAAGCCTATAATGGTGATGACGGTATTTATGGATCCGCTGAAACGAAGCAAGAAGTTGTCATGGTCAGAGATACACGAAATGATTACTACCAAAATTATTTTTCTGGTGAAAACGAAAACAATGAAGAATATTTTACCGATATCGATGCCTATGAAGGGAATTATGATACCGATACTGTATATGTTGAAAATCAATATGTTGGAAATCCCCCATGGGAACGAACAACTTCTAGTGTAAGCATCAGTTTTAATGTAGGTATAGGTGCTGGCTGGGGCTGGGGCGGACCTTGTTATGGCTGGGGTGGCTATTATGGTTGGGGTAATGCTTGTTATGGTTATGGTTATGGCTGGGGTTACGGATATGGTTATGGTTACGGATATGGATACGGCTGGGGTTATCCAGGATATGGTTATTACCCTCCTTATTATCCAGGTTATTACCCAGGTTATTACGAAAGAGCCACTTACGGGAAACGATATGCCAATAATACAAGCAGAATGAATACAGGAAGAATCAATAGATCAGATTCTTTCAATTCAAGATCGAGTAGATCGAGCAGTAGAAACGTAGCTTCTAATTATTCTGGTAGAAGCAGCAGATATAATTCAGCCGGAAACAACAGAAGCTCTTCTTCCAGACGAGCAAGTTATAGTAATACAAATGCTCGTTCGAGCAACAGATATAATTCAGGAAACAATAGTGGTAGAAGCTATAAATCTTCATCACAATCGTCAAGATCATATTCTCCAAGTTCCAGAGGAAGATCCTCAGGTATGAGAAGCGGCTCCTCAGGTATGAGAAGTAGTTCTGGCATGAGAAGTAGTTCTGGGAGAAGACAGATGTCTTATAACAATATTGACACGAGGCCTGAAACCAACCGGACATTTGTAAAAAGATCACAGGGTTTTAGTAAACCAAAAACTACAAGTAGGGTTTCTTATGCAAACGCAAGGTCAAGTGGAAATATCCAACGCTATGAAAAATATGTCCCTTCATCAAGTACAAAAAGAGCCTATAGCTCGAATAGAAGTTCCGGTCAAAATACTTCAGGAAGGTCTTATGGAAGTAGTGGAAGGAGTTCAGGTAGTGCTGCGAAATCTTCATCAAGCAGCCGTTCAAGCAGTGCTTCAAGCTCAAGCAGAAGCTCTGGCATATCGAGTAGAGGTGGCGGTCGTTCATCTACTTCATCAAGTAGCCCCTCATCTAGAAAATAATTTAAAAAACTTACTATGAATCAAAAGATACCTTTGGTAATATTATACCTATGCAGTTTTGCGATGTCCTCACAATCTCTAAGCTATGTTGATCAGGCAGTTTTATTTTCAACAGAAAGTAATTTTGGAACCGCGAGGGCTGTTGGCATGAGCGGTGCCTTTGGAGCGCTGGGCAATGATATGTCGGCTGTAGATATCAATCCAGCTGGTCTGGCGGTTTACAACAAAGGAGAATTCTCAACCACCTTTACTTACAGGGATACGGATATCAATTCATCATTCTATGGAAATACAATTCCCAATAACGATGATTCTTTCAGATTTTCTCAAATCGGTGGATTAAACACCTGGGACAGTTTCGGAAATCCAGATATCTATAAATTTGCTTTTGGATTTAATTATAGTGTGGTCAATCATTATAACAATAATTATGTTGTTCAGGGAAACAGTGGTATTCCCGAATATCCGGATGATCCTGATTTTAATTTTGACGATGATCCTGACAATGACATCAATTATTTAAATGTGGATGATCAGTATTTTTACAATTATACTTCAGGAATCAATGATAAATTTAACTTCAGCTTTGCAACCCTATATAAGGAAATAGTGTACATGGGTGCTTCCATGGCTTTTCACCATATAGATTTCTATCAAAATACAATTTTTGAGGAAAGTAGTAATGATGGTGAGGGTAATACCATGGACGTGAGAAATGTAGAATATCTATCTACCTATGCCAGCGGTTTCAATTTTGGCCTTGGGATCATAGTAACGCCAACCAAAGGGCTTCGTTTGGGAGCTTCTTATCAATCACCAATATGGTATAATTTATCCGAAAGGTTTGAGCAAAGAAGGAGTTATGTCTTCAACGGAGAATTAGACCCTGACCCTGAGTATCCCCTTCCAAATTATTATGATTACCAACTAAAAACTCCAGGTAAATTTACAGGAAGTGTAGCCTATGTATTCGGGAAATCAGGTTTGATTAGTTTTGACTACATCTATCAAGGCTATAAAAACACCAAACTAAAACCCTCAAGTAATTTTATTGATGAGAACCTTGACCTCAATACAGGATTAAAAAATACAAATTCCTTCAAAATTGGAACTGAATGGAAATACAATATCCTGAGCTTTAGAGGAGGATATAGAATTATTCAATCACCTTATAAAAGCTCCTCTTCAGAATACGATGTGAAGGGCTATTCATTGGGACTGGGCGTCAAATTTTCAAAACGCTTTGGGCTTGATTTCGCCTATGACAATTCGGCCTACTCAGAACAATACAGGTTTATGACTGCCGATGGAGTAAATCCAGCTAATTTAGATATCACAAATAATAGATTTACCTCCTCCATTGTTGTTTCCTTCTAACTTTTTATAATAAACATAAGAAAGGCCCCGTTGTTCATTAAACACCGGGGCTTTTTCCATTGATCTCAAGTCTTTCTGCAACATCATTTAAAAAATTTGTTATTCTTAGCTTTGTTTAAGTATTTTTACCTTTTAAACAAATTTTCATTTTATGGATAAAAATGATCTTGAAGATAAAGAACAATCTGGTCAAACAAAAGAAGATGACCTAGACATTGCGCAACTTTTCATTCTGATAGGGAAAGGATTCACAGGTATTATTAATTTCATAGCTCACTTACTTAAAACAATTTTTGGTTGGTTTTTACTATTCCTTATTTTTATAAGAGGGAATCTAAAAAAAATGATGCTTGCTGCCTTAATAGGAGGATCTCTTGGCGCCGTTTATCAATATGCCCTGAAGGAAGTTCAGTATGAATCTTCCATGACCGTTGAGCCTAATTTTGGATCTACCGTTCAATTGTACAAAAACATTGACTATTACTTAAGTCTTGTAAAACAAGATGACTTTGAAAGCCTTGCTTCAAGCCTGAATATCTCTAAAGAAGAAGCGGCTAGTATATCTTGGATTGAGATTGAACCTTATTCCAATGAAAATCAAGTATTATTATCGTTTAAGGACTTTATAGCCGAACTTGACAGTAATGCTGTAAAACATTTGGATTATAAAACATTTTCAAAAGAACAACCTATTGAATCTTTTAAGTACCATGTTATCAATATCACTTCAAAAGACAAATATGTTTTTACTAAATTAGCGTCTCCAATTATCAATTCAATCAGCAGTAATAGTTATTACAACAAAGTAAAAGCCACTGCTAATAAGAATTTGATCCTTAAAAAATCTGCACTTGAAAGTTCAATGATTGAACTCGATTCCTTGCGTGAATTATATAAAAAAGTACTATTGACTGAAAGCGCAAATGAGAATTCCGGAACAAATATTTTTATGTCTGAAACAGGAAGTGTAACCAAAGAAGTTGATGTTTTTGACAAATATTTGGTCATGAATGAAGAGCTGATTAAAGTCAATGAAAAACTGACCACAGAAAACGAGGTCGTGAATGTTGTTTCCAGTTTTAACGCAATAGGAATGAAAGTCAAAACTTGGTATAAAAATTTCGCTGTAATCGGTTTTTTTGCCGGGTTTACTTTAATGTTTCTATTGATTTCTATCCGAAAATTAGACCAACAACTCGTCAATTATAAGAATCAACATTGAGGTCATTGTTAAAACATTATTGGCTAAAACCTTATGATTGATTTCTATAAACCACGGATATTTTAGGTGAATATATTAAACTTCTCAAATCTTAATTCTGATGGAAAAATTATTTTTAAAAATTTTTCCTATCTATCGTTGCTCCGGATTTTCAATATTTTAAGTCAATATATTCTGGTTTCCTTTTTAGTAAGAACTTTGGGAAGCGAAACGTATGGCGTCTTTGTATGGGCTTTTGCCATTATACAATACCTGGTGATCATTGTCAATTTTGGATTCAATACTTATGCGGCTAAATATGTTACCGATAATAATAATGATCCAAATAGAATCAACACGATATTTTCATCCATTATGGGTATCAAAATATCGTTATTTATATGTAGCAGTATACTTTTTCTAATCAGCCTGAACTTTTTCCCCTTATTGCAAGAAAATGTTTTTTTACTCGTGATACTTCTAGGATTTGCATTAGGAGAAGCGGTTTTCCCGATTTGGTTCTTTCAAGGATCAGAAAAATTAGAAATTCCAACAAAAATTATTTTTGTTTTTCGCCTTTTACTTGTCATAACAACACTGTGGCTAATCACCCAAACAGAGCACTTATTGCGTTATGCGTTACTCTTAACCATCAGTCAAATACTCATTGGTTTCTTCGGATTGGTTTTCGCCATTACCAAACTTGATATAAAACTGGTGCGTTTCGGATTATCCGACATCACCGATCTTCTAAAAGAATCCTTTGCTTTTTTCCTTGGCGGGATATTTGGCAAATCTTTTAATTTTGCGGCTATAATGCTTATAGGAATCTATTGCTCAATGGAAGATGTCAGTAGTTTTGACATTTCAATCAAAATAATAGCGGTTATGCAATTGCCTTTTGAGACACTTTCGGCTGCATTATTTCCAACGATTGCAAGATCTAAAAATCGATTACTTAATCAGAAAGTGATTTTCATTGGCTTTTTGGCTTCTCTTATATTTTGGGCGTTTACCTATTGGCAGGCAGCGTTTTTGATGAATCTATTAGGGGGCGCTGAATTAATGGAATACAGCTCATTATTACAACGTCTCAGTATGCTAATTCCTGTTGTTGTCCTGACTTATTTATTGGGGCCAAATACGCTAATAGCCTTTGGTCATCAAAATCATTTTAATTATAGCTTTATAATACCATCAACAATCTATATCTTAATTCTTTTAATTTTTTGGAACATGGGCTCCTTAAACTTTGAAGTCATCATTATATCAAGAATAATGGTTGACGTTATGATGGTCCTTTATAGGTTAGTTGTTGCCATACACTATAGATTGATTTTTATTTCAAAATGAAAAATATGCTCAAATCAAGATATTATATCTCCGACATTGTCATGGGGGTGCTCTTTTTTTTGATGCCATTCTGGTCAATACCCTTGGTTGTTTTTCAATTGCTTAAAACGAGAAGGGTCTTTTATACCATGTTGATTTCAACGTTTTTTGCGTTGACGGCTTCTCTTTTGGCTCCTACCGGAGATTTATACAGACTCTACATTATATACTTTGATTTTCAGGAATATAATTTTGATTCTTTTATCAGTTTTTTAAGCGTTAAACCTGATTTTCTTTTTTACGCATTACTCTATGTTTTCGCCAAACTTGGCTTGTCTATCAGAATTATTATTTTTTTAATGGTCTTTTGTTTTTTCCAACTCTCATTTAATTTATTGTTAAAGCAGCCTAAAAAAATAAGTACCCTTATCATTCTTTTATTTGTGATGCAGTTTGATTTCTTATTGCAAGGACTATTTTTAAGGTTCCCTTTGGCGATGCTTATCGTGATATATGCCTTTCTCAATAAACTTGAAGGTAAAAGATACAGCCTGTTGCTTTTAATCATTGCGTCAACTATTCATTTCGGCGCTTTGATTTCTATTCCCATTTATTTTCTAAGTAGATTATCAAGGAAAAAATTGAATATTGTGCTATTAATTTCTTTACTAATTATCCCGTTCGGAAGCTATATATTCATCTTCTTAACAAGCCATTTATTAGAATGGTTCCCTAACATTCCTTTTAAAGAAAAACTTAATGATTATTTTTTAGGTTATTGGGCATTAGAATACTTCGAAGAGAGAACATGGAAGGCATTGGTTCAATTTTACAGTGAGCGGACATTGTATTTATTAGTATTGCTCTATTTTATCATGACTAAGAATAAGAATATCTATCGACCTTATGTCATCTCATTTCTTATTTTGATAAACATACTATTCTCATTTCCAAACCTATTTAGCAGATACGCAGTTTTAGCTGTATTCTTTGGACTTTTTACCATCATCATGGAACAAAAGAAAAGTTCAGTCTCACAATTGGTCAAAATGAGTTTAATCATTGTGATTCCCATCGTTTTTAGCATAAGGATCGTGGCCCAGCAAAAAAATATTCGAGTTGGATATATCCCCCAAATCCTGTATTCAAATGTAGTTACCCTATCCTTAAAAAAATATGATATTGAATGGATTAATAAACATATTGATGAAAAAACGGCCAGTCCTAAAACAGTTAAATCACTATGAATATTAAAAACATATTTACTTTTCTGTTTGTTTTAATTGTACCCAGTGTGATCTTTTCATTTGCTGCCAATTCAATTATTTTGACACTATGCTCATTGATATCAATTTGGTTATTAAGGATAAATTCTCCGGGGAACATCTGGAAAAAGTACCTTTTATTCAACACATTTACATTTGTTATCATCATAGGTCTTCTTATCGACCTGCTCTACCAAAACACATTAGACTTTAATGAAATTACCAAAAGACTAAGTTTTGTCCTTATGCCGATTATTTTTTGCGCGTCCACAAAGTCAGTTCAAAATTTAGGGTTAAAAGTCTATACTTATATTTTGACACTTCTCTCATCAATCCTTTTAATTTTTGGATTAGTAAGATCGGTCATAAATAAAAATCAAATCATTTATGGCAATTGGAATAGTGAGACCACTGAAAGGTTTTATCAAAACGAAATGTTTATCAATTGGGGAGAATTAAGCTATAAAAGATTATTCTTCTTTTTCGACATGCACCCCTCATATTACGCCCTCTTCTCGATTATTGCAATTATAATCCTGCTTTTTACTCAAATAATTAAGCTTAAAAAATTATTAAAATGGAGCTTCATTTTAATACATATGACCATGATTATCTTTCTTAGTTCCAAGACTGGAATTATGTCATTATTTATAGTAATACTGGCCTATTTATTTATTGGTCAATCAAACAAAAACAGACTCATTGGAGTATCCGCCATCTTATTGTTGGCCTTGATCATTACAAAAACACCTTCAACAGAAATACGTTTAAAAAGCGCTTACAAATCATTCAGCTCAGAGCACAATCACTTGAATATTAATAGTACCTCGGAAAGATTAATGCTTTGGAATTCAATAACGGATCTGAGCTTAAAGGAGATTTTCATAGGACTTGGAAACTCAGGAGGACGTGATAGAATTGTGACGAGTACAGGGGTTGACAAGAATATGCATAATCAGTTTCTACAGAGCTTACTCAATGCTGGTTTAATCGGATTTTCATTACTTATTGTTTTTGTTTTTTTACCCCTGTTTTTTAAACGAAATATTTTTACTGTATCCCTAGTTTTAGTTGTTTTTATGAACTTACTGTTTGAAAACATGTTGGATCGCATATGGGGAATCACGGCAATTTCATTCTTTTATGCGTTCATTATTTTTGGGTCGCCAGAAATGCTTAATTTCAAATCCGCGAAAGATTAAATTTTTAAACAAAAAAGTGTCAAGACAGATCAAGCCTTTACAAAAGATAAAAATCCTTTACCTGGTTTCTGCCCTTAAAAAATGTGGTCCAATCAGTGTATTGTACAACATCATTAAAGGTTTAGATTCAAACACATATGACATCTATGTTTTAAGTTTATCTGAAGGAGAAACTGGCTACGTTCGAGATCAATTTGAGGCATTAAACCTAGCGTTAATTTATTTAAATAATTCAAGATTAAAAGGCCAACTTCTTAACAAATCAATTATTCAAAAAATACTTGGTGACAAAGAAATTGATATCGTTCACTCTCACGGATTTAGGTCAGATATCATCAATGCAAAACTCGTGAATGCCATTACAATGAACACGATTCACAATTTTCCACCTGAAGATTATAAAAATCGATATGGAAAATTAATGGGATCATGGATGTCAATGAAGCATAAAGATAGTATCAAACGCATTCAATTTCCAATTGCATGCTCCAAAACCGTGATGGAAAAGTTTGACAAAACTTATAACATTAAAACCAATTTTATTCAGAATGGAATCGACATAGAAAAATTTGTGCCAATAACGAGGGATAAAAACGAACTTAGACAATCTTTAGACCTTCCCGTTGATCGACAAATTTTTATTGTTAGTGGGGCTTTAAGTCAATTGAAGAATCCTAAAATCATTATTGAAGCTTTTCAATTACAAAAAAACGAGGATCACGTTTTGTTTTTTATTGGCACAGGTGAATTATACGATTCTCTTTCGTCATCTTACGAATCTCCTAATATTCGCTTTATAGGACAAGTAGATAATGTAATCAGCTATTTACAGGCTAGTGATTATTATATATCGGCCTCTTTAACCGAGGGATTGCCTAATTCTGTGCTAGAGGCTATAAGCGTTGGGCTTCCAATGATTCTTTCCAAAATACCTTCTCATATTGAAATTATTGGAGATAATTATCCATATTTGTTCGATCCAAATAGTTCGGAAGATCTAAACAAAAAATTGAAGTTGATTGAACAAGAAGAAAACAAACTATTCAGCGAAAAATATTCTATTAAGATTAAAAATAATTTTACCGCTCAATTGATGTCAATTAAGTATCAAGAACTATATCTAAGTGTAATAAATAGCTCCGAAAAGTAAAAATACGATGAAGGTTTCTATGATTATGTCAGCATATAACTGCGAGCCTTTTCTTAAAAAGGCTTTAGACAGCATTATAAAACAAAGCTTCGAGGATTTTGAATTAATTATTTTTGATGACGCCTCCACAGATTCTACTAAAAAGATTATTCAAAATTTTGCCGCCAAAGATGCTAGATTCATTACTGTATACAATGACATAAACAAAGGGCTTACAGTAAACCTTAATAAGGCTATTTCTCTTGCTAAAGGTGAGTATATTGCGAGAATGGATGCAGATGATATAGCACTCCCAACCAGAATTGAAAAACAAGTTACATTTCTTGATGATCATCAAAAAATTGACCTGGTTGGCTCAGCAGCCTTTGATATCAATGAATATGGAGAAGAAATTCAATTACGGAAATCCCCTGAGTGGCATGATGATATAATTGCTCTTTTACCTAAAGCTAATCCAATGACTCATTCAACCGTAATGTTCAGAAAGAAAAGTTTTGCTACAATTGGATATTATAATGAAGCATACCGTACTACTCAAGATTACGAAATGTGGTTTAGAGCGGCTGGAAATGGGCTGAAATTTCATAATCTACAGGAAATTCTACTGAAATACAGAATGGATAATAATTACCATAAAAGAAAATCCTTAAAATACCGTCTTTATGATTGCAAACTAAGACTTCAAGGTTTCAAGCATATAAACCTGCCTTTTTACAAATACTATTATGCATTGATTCCAATCATCTTAGGTTTGTTACCTCATAAATTATACGACTCAATAAAAAAATTAGACCCACGGGTAAATGAAATTCATTGATTTCAGCGTAAATTAAGTTTATATTTGCATCAAAATGCAACGATTTGAATTCAGTCACCGAAATTCAACAAAATTCTAAAAAAAGTTTTGTCCTTCCCCAGTTTGGCTTATGGCACAAGAAGTTACTATTGGCTTTTGTAGATTTGTGTATTTTAACTTTCAGCCTGTTTTATTATCAAAAATTCGCTTCTGAAAATCTTTCTTTTTATAATTTTCTTGAGGTAAATAGTTTAAGCCTGCTCTTTGGTATTGGTGTCTTTTGGATTTTGACCATCATTTTTAATTTTTATGATCTAGACTATGTCAACAAAACGCGAAAAGTACTACCGCTTTCTTTTTTTATAGGAATTATTTTTACATTGACTTATTTCATTGCAACTTCAATAAGTTCTACCCTCATAATTGATAATAAAAACCTACTTTTTTTTACCCTTGGTTTTACATTGATGCTTATGATTTGGCGTGTTTCTTATGCTTCTGTAATCCATTCAGATGTATTTGCAAAAAATTGTATCCTTCTCACTTCAGAAGCAACTGATAAAATCCTTATTAAATCCATTATAAAATCCATTGAAGGAATCGAATTTGAATATGGGCTGAAAATTCTAAGAACTTATACCGTATCCAAAGAGAAAAAACAAATTGATAGACTTTCAAGGGCAATAGAAAGGATGTCGAGCAAAAAACTCATCGACACCATAATTATTATGGATAAGGACCAAGGAACCATTTCCAATTCATTGAATACCACTTTAGTCAAAGCAATTGGAAATGGCCTCCAGGTAGAAACTTATTTTAAATTATATGAGGGCCTAAAAGAAGCTATTCCTGTACAATTATCTGAAAATCAATTATATACAATTCTGCCTATATCAAAATACAACCACAATTATATATATCGTTTATGGCATAAATTAGTTGATATTGTATCATCAGTAATGGGTTTATCTGCCATGCTGATTTTAACTCCCATCATTCTGCTTACAAATTTATTTTTAAATAAAGGCCCATTATTTTACAGGCAGTATAGAGTTGGCAAAGGAGGAAAAGAAATCGAGATCATTAAGTTCAGATCCATGATTGTTAGAGCAGAAGAGCATGGAGCAAAAATGTCTATTAAAGGAGATCAACGTGTTACCAGTTTTGGGAAGGTTCTTAGAAAAATGAGGATAGATGAATTACCTCAGTTTTGGTCAGTATTAAAAGGAGAAATGAGCCTAATAGGACCTAGACCTGAACGAAAAATATTCATTGATGAACTGGTTAAAAACATTCCTTTATACGATTCCAGGCATCTTATCAAACCAGGGATTACAGGCTGGGCTCAGGTAAAATATGAATATGGTGAAAACATTGAGGATTCCTATAAAAAATTAGAATACGATCTTTACTATATCAAAAACAGATCAGTTACCCTTGATATTAGAATAATTTTTAAAACTATAAATACCATACTATTTTATAAAGGGTTATAATCAAATGCCATCGAGCTACTATACTATTTCAAACAATGTTTTTACACCAGCATCCTTACGCCCCTTTCATTCCGGAAAATGCTACAAAACTCATCGTAGGCACAATTCCGCCACCAAGGTTTTCTAATGGTGCGCTGTTTAAGAAAGACGTGGATTTTTGCTATGGAAGCCGATATGGCTTGCTATGGCCGATATTAAATGAGATCTTTGATCTAAACCTGGTCTATGAAAATACAAGGGAAGCCATTGAGCAAAGAAAATTATTTTTGAGTAAAAATGGCATCGGAATTTGCGATATGGTAAATCATTGTCAGAGAGAAAAAATTGACGCCTCTGATCTGGGAATGCAACAAATTAATTTAAGAAATCTATTGGGTTATATCCAGGAGAGAAAAGCAATTTCAACCATACTTTTTATGGGTGGAAATAGCAAAAACGGCCCTGAGTATTTGTTCAGATCACAACTCCGTTCCAAAGGATTACATTTAATTCCAGTATCAACCGATAGACCTAAAATTCATGAATTCAATTTTGAAGATCGAACCATAAGAACCATCTCATTGATCTCCCCTTCTAGTGCTGCCAATCGATCTATAGGAGGGGACCCATATTATAAACTTCAAAAAACCCTAAATAAAAATTTTACCACACTT
>CAJQNF010000116.1 GCA_905479625.1 uncultured Flavobacteriaceae bacterium
GATGGTCGCACAACCTGGCGTCTTGTAAGAAACCGAATCGCTGAAATTTTTGATGTAAAAAATCAAAAACTTAAAGACAATGAGGCGCAAAGAAAGGTTGTGATTTTTGGTATTGATGACATTGAAATGCTCTTGCCTGTAGTCATAGGAGACTATACTGATTTTTATTCAAGTAAAGATCATGCCACCAATGTAGGGACCATGTTCAGAGATCCTGAAAATGCCTTACTACCCAACTGGGTTCATATACCAGTAGGCTATCATGGCAGATCTTCTTCAATTGTAGTATCTGGAACAAAAATAAGAAGACCTAATGGGCAGACAATACCACAGGGAGCGACACAACCTGTGTTTGGCCCTTGTAAATTATTAGACTTTGAAGTTGAGATGGGTTTTATAACTTCGGATGCCAACAGTTTAGGAAAAGCTTTACCTATTGAGGAAGCCAGGGATTATATTTTTGGCATGGTGCTGCTCAATGACTGGTCGGCCAGAGATATTCAAAAATGGGAATATGTTCCTCTCGGACCATTTCTTGCCAAAAACTTTGCTTCTACTATTTCTGCCTGGATCGTAACCCTGGACGCATTGGAACCATTTAAGGTTGCCGGGCCAAAGCAGGATCCAAAACCCCTTCCCTATTTAGAAGAAGAGGGATTGACTTCTTATGATATAACACTTCATGCTTCGATCAAGCCTAAAAAACAGCATGAGACTCATGTGAGTGAGACAAATTTCAAAAACCTGTACTGGAGTATTTCACAACAATTGGCGCATCAGACAGTTAACGGCTGTAACGTTAGAGCAGGAGATCTGTATGGAAGTGGAACGATCTCAGGAAAGGAAAAGAGCAGTTATGGATCAATGCTGGAGTTGACCTGGAAAGGAACGCAGCCTATCAAGATGTCCGATGGCACAGAGCGAAAATTTATCAATGACGGTGATACAGTAATCATGCGCGGCTACTGTAAAAATGAAGAAGTCAGAATTGGCTTCGGTGAATGCGTTGGTAAGGTTAAAAAAGCAAGAAAATTCCCTACTGAATAAGCATTGTAGGTTTTAGAGCTTTGGGATAACGTCCAACAAGGCATGGTGCGAATCATGGGCCAAAACTTTTGCTTCCTTTATCACAATAAGTTGGGGTGATTCATGACGAATCTTAAGTTCTTCTGCCAACCAATTTGATAGAGATCGGGATCCCTGTATATGCAAGTGGAAATAAGTTTCTTCTCTTTCTTTTAGTTGTTTTTCAAATCGGCTGAGCACCATAGAACTAATGCCACACCTGCTGCTGTGTTTAAATATATAGACAGCTTGCCTCTGCGATAGTTCGATAAGATCAGACCATTGTTCTTTGGCCTCAAAATCTATTCTTACAAGCTCTTTATCACCATCTTTATTATTGTTCGACTTTAAAAATTCAAACATCGTTTTTACATTTTTCTAGTTAATTCAATCGAAGTAATCTCGGGCCATATGCCAACTCTTCCTGGGAATCCCAAAAATCCGAAACCTCGGTTGACATATAAATATTGTTTACCTTTTGCATAAAGCCCGGCCCATTGGGGATATATATATTTGATCGGGCTCCACTTAAACCCGGGTATGTCAACTCCGAACTGCATACCGTGTGTATGGCCCGATAAAGTGAGGTCAAAATGAACAGGGTGGCTGACCACTTTTTTATCCCAATGGGTAGGATCATGACTCAAAAGAACCTTAAAATCTACATCTTCACTACCTGATAATGCCTTGTCAAGATCGCCTTTTTGAGGAAATGGTAGGTTCCCCCAGTTTTCAACACCGTAAATACCAATGACATCCTCCCCTTTGGTCAGGATACTGTTCTCGTTATTCAACAATTGAAAACCCATTTCCTTCTGATACTGATAAAGCAATTCCATATTCTCTTGCTTAGCCTGAACAGAATCCCATTTTTTATAATCACCGTAGTCATGATTTCCTAAAACTGAATATACACCATAAGGCGCTTTCAATGTCTTAAAATCTTCTATAAAAGGTATAATTTCGCGAGAATCATTATTGACCAAATCACCTGTAAAGAGAACAACATCTGCCTCTTGTTGGTTGATCAATTTGATGCCATCCATAATAGCTTCTCTACTATCAAAACTACCCGAATGAATATCTGAAATATGCAAGATTTTAAAACCGTCAAAAGCTTTTGGCAGATTGTCAAAAGCTAACTTAACTTTTTTTACCCTGAAATCATACTTTCCCTTGGTAATACCATATAGCATTGAGGTAAAGGGAATTCCGGCAAAAATTAAACCGGCTTGTCTAATAAACCCTCTTCTTCCCGGTCTACTAATGCTTTTTTTGTCAGCCCTTATAAAGCTTCTCAGCACGTTAAAAATATGTTCCAGAAACCTAAAAACATCTTCAAATAAAAAGAAAAGAAGCAATAAAATTTTAACAACTATAAGCGAAAAAAAGAAACCAATGGCGAGATTAGGAGCTAGCTCAACCTGCAAGGGTTTAACGGTAAAATAATAGTATAAATAATAAAATCCGATATAGCTCAATAGAACCGACACGACATATGCAACATTTAAAAAAGTCTTCCATTTACTTTTCTGTATACTTTTACGCAGCGCTGAATAAACATAGGCATCCATGACCAGTAACACGAGCAGTGTCCAGATAATGCTAATCGAAATATTTCTTGTCGACATCTATACTTTCCTTCTTTTCTTTTCGATTTTGATCAAATCAAGTTCTCTATTGGTCTGCCCAGCAACTGAGGTATTTTCCTCTGCTCTTCTGATCAAATAAGGCATCACGTCTTTTACCGGGCCAAAAGGCAGGTATTTTGCTACATTATAACCCTGATCCGACAGGTTGTATGAAATATTGTCGCTCATTCCGTATAACTGACCAAACCATAAACGATTGTCTGTTTTATCATACTTGGAATCCTTTATCATATCCATGAACAAATACGAGCTTTCTTCGTTATGTGTACCGCAAAAAATGGCCATGTCATCCAAATGTTCAAACATATAAAGTAGCACATCATTAAAATTCTGATCAGTTTCAGCTTTATTCGCACAAATTGGATCCTGGTAATTGTTGAGCTGGGCGCGTTCTCTTTCCTTTTCCATGTAAGCACCTCTTACCAGTTTCATACCGATCTTAAATCCTTTTTCTTTCGCTCTTTTATGAAGACCTTTTAAGTAATCAAGGCGGTCATGCCGATATAACTGAAGTGTACTGAAAATAATTACTTTTTCCTTATTGTATTTCTCCATTAAGCCTTCCATCAATTCATCTGCGGCTTTCTGCATCCAAGTTTCTTCTGCGTCTACGAGTAAACATTCATCCTTTTCGTAACATGCCTTGGCTACTTTTTCAAATCTATCTACAACACGGGTCCATTCACTTTTTTCACTTTCACTGAGTTTTTCTCCCTCTGTGATCTTCCTGTATAATTCAAATCTACCAAAACCCGTTGGTTTAAAAACCGCAAATGGCATGGCCTCTTTTTCATTAACAAAATTGATCAGTGAAAGGGTTTTCTCCAAAACACTGTCAAATTGAACCTCCTCTTCTTTTCCTTCAACAGAATAATCTAGAACAGCATGCACTTTTTTATCGTACATTTTTTCGATAATAGGCATGCAGTCATTTTCACTGACTCCTCCACAGAAATGATCAAAAACTGTCGACCTGATCAAACCTTCGACAGGAAGAGATGATTTTAAGGCAAACTTTGTCACAGCTGTTCCAATTCTGACCAATGGTTCACTTTTGATCAATTTGAACAAAAAATAGGCTCTTTCTAATTCGGAATCCGATTTTAAACTAAAAGCCACTTCTGTATTATTAAAAAGTTTCTTCATGCTTTTTATTTTTTGTAAAGATACCGAGAGTGATTTATTTTTTTCAAATATTTGACCGTTATTTGCAACATAAAATTTAATTTTATGCAGTCCATCCTTTCTACAAATTACTATGTGCATTTTCAGGAAAATGCTTATCAGTCTTTGCACATTTATTTAGAAGAAAATTTTCATTCAAAAATATTTATTCTAGTAGATTGTAATACTAAAAAATACTGCCTTCCTTTATTTCTTGAAAAAGCAAAACTTAGCTTAGCTACTGAAATCATTGAGATAGAGGCCGGCGAAGTCTTTAAAAATATTGAAACTTGCAACTATCTTTGGAACATCCTATCTGAAAAAGGCGCTGACAGAAAATCTCTGATGATCAATCTAGGTGGCGGTGTGATCACTGACATGGGTGGTTTTGTTGCATCCACATTTAAAAGAGGTTTGAAATTCATCAATATCCCCACAACACTCTTAAGTATGGTTGATGCTTCGGTAGGTGGAAAAACCGGAGTAGATTTAGGGGCTTTAAAAAATCAGATTGGTCTGTTCAGTAATCCTGAAATGGTATTGGTCGATATGGGTTTTCTCAACACGGTATCTCAAAGAGAAATGAGATCTGGGTTAGCTGAAATTATAAAATACGGTTTCACTTTTGACCAAAAACTTTGGCACACGATAAAGAAATTTACAGATATTAACATGCCGATGATCACTAAATTGGTCTATACATCTGTAAAAATTAAAAATGATGTTGTACTGCAGGACCTGCATGAAAACAGTCTTCGAAAATCTTTGAATTTTGGCCATACAATTGGTCATGCCCTTGAATCTTACTTCTTAGAATCAGCCACTAAGAAAAGTTTAACTCATGGAGAAGCCATCGCGGTTGGAATGGTGATTGAATTGTATTATTCTTCGCAAATTTTTGGATTCCCAATGGAATTGACTGAGGACTTAAAAACATTTGTGAATAGCTTTTATGGAAGAATAAACATCGAAAAAGAAGATCTTGCTGACATAACAGATCTCATGAAGTTTGATAAAAAAAATGTAAGTGGTAAAGTGAATTTTGTCTTACTAGAGCAGATGGAAAAATGCAAACTGGATATTCATTTAGACCCTGAGCTCATCGAAAGAGGCCTGCTTTATTATATGCAATCCAGCAAGTAAACTTTTCCAACTACGCTTCTTTTTTAATCACCCTTTTATACAAACTTTCATATTTGGGCAAGATGGCTTCTATCGAAAACTGATGGGCAGAATCAAATGCTTGTTGCTTAAATTTTTCGAGTCTTGTTTCATCACTCAGCAAATAAATGGCATTTTTCGCCATATCATCAATATCCCCAACATTGCTTAGAAACCCAGTCACTCCATGCATATTCACCTCAGAAAGTCCACCTGTATTACTCGATATGACCGGCGTATGTTCTGCCATAGCCTCCAAAGCCGCTAAACCAAAACTTTCTGTCTCTGAAGGCAGCAAGAACAAATCGGTCAAACATAGAATTTTTCTGATCTCATCACTTTTTCCCATAAAAAGAATCTTATCCTTTATCCCTAACTCTCTGGCTAAAAGATCCGCTTTCTCTTTATCCGGACCATCACCCACAAGTACTAATTTTGAAGGGATTTCCTGCTGTACTTTATGAAATATTCTAATTACATCCAATACTCTTTTTACGGGTCTGAGATTACTCACATGGGCTAATATTTTTTCATTGGAATCAGCTAAAGTGTCTCGCATACAATCCTCAGCATTCCAGTTTACTTGTTTTTCAAAATCAATAAAATTATAAATGACTTCAATATTTTTTTTGATATTGAACAGCCTCAGGGTATCTTCTTTTAAACTATTTGAAACCGTAGTTACAGCATCAGAATGATTGATACTGAATTCTACTGCAGGTTTATATACCGGATGGCTTCCAACCAATGTAATATCAGTACCATGCAAGGTAGTAACAATAGGAATGTCTATCCCAAAATCCTTTAACATCTGTTTGGCCATATAAGCCGCATAGGCATGTGGGATGGCATAATGCACGTGTAACACATCCAGATTGTACTTTTGAACGGACTCGACTAACTTACTGGATAATGCCAGGTTGTAGGGCTGGTAGTGAAACAACGGATAGTTCTCAACAAAAACCTCATGAAAATGCAGGTTGTGCGTCAAAAAATTCAATTTTACGGGTTGGTGTGAGGTTATAAAATGAACCTGATGTCCTTTCTGAGCCAATGCAATACCCAATTCTGTTGCCACCACGCCACTTCCTCCATAGGTAGGATAACAAACTATTCCTATATTCATATATTGTTTCTTTTGCTAATTCAGACGGAAACTTGCCAGTTTCTTACTTCCTGTCTTATATTAAATAATTTAAATTCTTCAATTCCCGCATCCAATCCACGCCTTCTATGTTCCTTAGTGCATTAGAAGAATAATTGTAAATTCGCAATTGTAAAAATATACTTTTAAATGGACTTTGACTATTTTTTATCTTTGATTTCAAGGATTCAGAACGCTCATTTAGGAGGGGCTTCCTCTCATGCTAAAATGATTCCTAAAGAACGGAAATTAGTAACTATTGAGGATGTTAAAACAGCAAACCCAAAAATAGCAGCTGTGCTGGCTTTGTTTTATCCGGATAAAAGTAATCTGACCAATTTTTTATTAATTCTCAGAGCAAATTATGATGGAACCCATTCTTCTCAAATAAGTTTTCCTGGTGGTAAATATGAGCAACAAGATGGAGATTTACAAATAACAGCTCTAAGAGAAACTTCCGAAGAAGTAGGTGTTAGTATGGATCATATCAGGATTATGAAAAAGATGACAGATACATTCATTCCGCCTAGTAATTTTCTGGTAAGTCCTTTTTTTGGATTTACAGATGAAAGACCTGAATTTACAATCAATCACGAAGTTGAGCAGATTATTGAAGTTAAATTGACAGATCTTCTAAATGACGATTCGGTCAGCTCAAAGAATCTGACAACAAGTTATATGAAAAATATTGAAGTTCCCTGTTACAACTTCAATGAAACAACAGTTTGGGGAGCAACTGCGATGATGTTGAGTGAAATTAAAGACCTAATCAAAGAAAATCTACATTAATTTTTTTAAGTTTGTTGCGCAAATAGTATAGAATGGCATTATTTAAGAAAGATGTTTTTGGCAATAGCCTTTTATTAAAAAAAACATTGATACGCGTTTTGGGATTATTCTCTCATCGAAGATATCGTGGATTCAATGAGTTACAAATTGAAGGCTCTGAAATTATCCGGGACCTTCCTGATAATAATGTGCTTTTTGTTGCGAATCATCAAACTTATTTTGCAGATGTAGCAGCCATGCTGCATGTATTTAATGCCTCACTGAGTGGTCGCGTCGATAATATAAAAGATGTTGGGTATCTGTGGCAACCCAAACTCAATATTTATTTTGTCGCAGCGAAAGAAACGATGAGAGCAGGATTATTGCCAAAGATCATGGCTTATGGAGGATCCATTTCTATAGAAAGAACCTGGAGAGAAAAAGGCAAAGATGTCAACAAAAAGGTTAAAATTTCAGATGTTTCAAATATAACAACTGCTTTAAAAGATGGATGGGTAATAACCTTTCCTCAAGGTACTACTACCCCGTTCAAACCAATTAGAAGAGGAACAGCCCATATCATTAGACAAAACAAACCTATTGTTATTCCAATTGTCATTGATGGATTTAGACGATCCTTTGATAAAAAAGGACTCTTGATCAAAAAGAGAGGCATATTACAATCTATGGTCATCAAAAAACCAATGGATATTGATTATGAAAATGATACCGTTGATAGCATCGTTGAAAAATTGCAATTTGCCATAGAACAACATCCGTCACTTCTTAAAGTGGCCAAAGTGGATGATTATCACAAAAGTGAAAAAGAACTCAACAAAAAACGAGAGTTCTGGGATGTATACTAAAAAAACATCCGTCAAACGAAAGATGTTTTTTTTATATCATCTATGATAACCAAGCTTTTAGCATCCAAACTGTTTTTTCTTGCTCAGAAACAAAATCGCTCATCATGGCATTAGTTCCTTCATCATCTGCCTGATCTGATTCATTCAATATATCTCTTTCGATCTCAATTAATTTAGTTAACGAAGTAACGATGAGATTCACAGCTTCGGTATCATTCGAGATGTTCTTTCCAACAGGAACTTTAGCTAAATCGGTATAATCTTTAAAGGTATGTAAAGGTGTACCTTCCAATGTAAGAATACGCTCAGCTATCATATCAATTTTCTCTTGTGAATCGGTATATAGCTCTTCAAATTTAACGTGTAACTCAAAGAATGATTTCCCTTTAATATTCCAATGTAATCCTCTTAAATTTTGGTAGTATACCTGAAAGTTAGCTAATAATTCATTTAAGCTTGTTGTTAAACCTTGAACTTTTCCTCTGTCTAATCCTAAAACTGTTGTAGTCATAACTTATTGATTTTAAATTTTTAACAAATTTCGAACAAAATTGCATTCCATTTGCATCAATTTGATTGATACTTTATATATATTTATCAAAAAAATCTATACCAATGACGATCACACAATTGAAATATTTATTAGCTGTCGCAGAATACAAAAACTTCACCCTTGCAGCAGAACATAGTTTTGTGACGCAGCCTACTTTATCAATGCAAATTCAGAAACTTGAAGATGAGCTGGATGTGACTATTTTTAACAGAAAAAAGAAACCTATTGAATTGACTTCCATTGGAGCCAAAATCATACAACAAGCGAAGCTAATCGTTGATGAAAGCGAAAGGATCAATGATATTGTTGACCAGCAGAAAGGCTTTATAGGTGGAGAATTCAAACTAGGGATCATCCCTACTATTATGCCTACCCTATTGCCAATTTTCCTTAAAAATTTCATGAATAAATACCCAAAAGTAAAATTGATCATTGAAGAATTAACAACAGATGAAATTGTAAAAAAATTAACAGAAGGGCACCTGGATGTAGGTATAGCGGCTACACCTCTTGAAAATGAAGCCATTAAAGAAAGGCCTATTTATTATGAACCTTTTTTAGGTTTCGTTTCATCGGATCACAGGCTTTACGATCATCCAAATATTAGTGAAGACGATCTTGATATTGATGACATTTTACTACTGGAAGAAGGTCATTGTTTTAAGAACAGTGTCATTAACATCTGTAAAAATCAAAACGTTACAGATCATACGAAGTTCCATTTAGAAAGTGGCAACATAAGTACTTTGATCAAATTGAGTAAGGAGGGCTTAGGGATGACATTGATCCCATATCTGCATTCTTTAGAACTTCCTGAAAAAGACAAAAAATACTTGAAAGAATTCACAAATACTGTTCCGGCCAGGGAAGTCAGTATCATCTACCATAAATCCCAACTAAAAATGCAATTGATAGAAGCCTTAAAAACCACCATAGACGGTGTCATCAGAGGCGCAATTAGTTTTCATGATGTGAAAATTATTAGTCCCCTAAATAAGAAATCTGTAGAAATCTAAGCTTTATTTTTTGATGAGTGCCAAACTTGGATATAACTCCGGTCTGTCTACAGTAAATTGCAGCAGCCAAATTCTCAACTCTTCAATTTCAAATGGTAATAACCTTTTTACAGCTTTTTTTAATTCCTTGCTAAACAATTCAACATCAAAACTAACTTTTTTTAGTACGGTTTTGGTGTAGTCTAATATTGCTCTTGCCATAAATATCGTTTTATTTAAATAAATAACGCATTCTTAGGAACACTTATTGCAAATTAAGAAAAAAATATAACAAAATGAAATTTAATTCACAAAATACTGCCTGTCAGGCAGTTAGTTTTGATAGTTTACCTGATAAAAGCGTTGAGTTTTTATTCAACAAAGCCTTTAATTCTCTTAAATGTGTTTTTTGATCCTCCACATCTTTTTGATGCAACTTCGCAATCAATTCATCAAAAGTCGTAATGGCTTCATCAATTATTTTTTCAGCTTTTGCTGATGTTTTATCATCCCCTTCTAATTGACATGCATAACAATCTTCAATGATTCCAGATAAAACATCATTGATTTCTTTTTTAAATTTTCTAATACTAGCCATGTGTTGTTTTTTTATAAATATAAATTAAATAAATGCATAATTCAAAACTTTGAATTACATCATTTCATACATTGATCTTAATTTTTCTCTTGTAATCGTTTTTTCCCATTCCTTACCAAGAGCATTTTCCCAAAGTGGCACAAGGCTCAAAGCTACATCGATCATGGTATTAAATTCATCATCTGACAAGTCTTTACATAATCCTTTTGGAATATCAATTCCGTGCTTCTCAACCATCTGTTTAAATTCCTTTACGCCTTCCGGATAAAATTCTTCTAACTGGTCAAAAACAATGCAATTTCCTATTCCGTGTTTTGTCCCCAATAGGTAGGATAGTCCATAACTCATGGCGTGCGCCACTCCAACTTGCGAATAGGCAATACTCATTCCTCCATGCCATGAAGCCATCATCAGTTTGTCCTGAGAATCTTCATCTATACTATCTTTTTCCAAATATACCTCTCGACATAGATCAAGAGATTTCTCACCATAACTTTGGCTAAACGCATTGAGGTAAGTCCCTGTAAGTGATTCTATACAATGGATATAACAATCCATTCCAGTATAAAACCATTGATTCGTAGGGACTCCTTCAAGTAGAGACGGATCTAAAACTACCTGATCAAAAGGAGTATAATCAGAATTCATTCCTAGTTTTCTTTCAGGGCCCGTTAAAACGGTTGTTCTGGAGACCTCTGCTCCTGTTCCTGAAATCGTTGGTATACCTACGTGATAAACGCCTTGCTGTTTTACAAGATCCCATCCCTGGTAATCCGCAGACGAACCTGGGTTACTAAGCATCAATGCTACCGCCTTTGCATAATCTAACATCGTTCCGCCTCCAATTCCGATAATCCCGGAAGGAATTTCGTTAAACTCCTTTCTGATATCATCTCTAATGGCGTCTACATAGACAGTCTTGGGCTCTTCTTCAGCACTTATATAAATGATTTTATCATTATGCTTTAAGGGAATTCTGGAAATCAAACTTTCCTTTCCTTTAAAAACATCATCTACCAAAAAAATAAATGGGGCTTGATCTCCAAGTCTTTTAGGAGCTAAAATGTCACCTAGCTGATTAAAACTACCTCTTCCATATACTACTCTCGGAACCATTGGAAAGTTTCTAAAACTCATAATTTGATTATTTTTAATGGATTAATCTTTAATAAATTTGGCTGCTTTTTCAAGATCCTCAGGCGTATCAATTTCAATACCCATATAACTCGTTTCTACCATTTTAATTCGTTTCCCGTATTCAAGGTAACGAATACATTCAACTTTTTCAGTCGCCTCTAATGCCCTCATTGGCAAATGATAAAAATCCATGATGGCTTGTTTTCTAAAAGCATAGACACCAATGTGTTCAAAATATCTTGCCCCTGCCTCCTTATCTCTTGGATACGGTATTGGTGACCTGGAAAAATATAAAGCGAAATCATCCTTATCTACAATAACTTTTACATAATTTGGATCGGTAATGTCTTTCCAATCAGTAATTTCCTGCATTAAAGAGGCCAGATCTATCTTATCTGCATCTGCACCTTTAAACACATTTATCACTGCTTCCAAAGGTTCCTTCTTCACAAAAGGTTCATCACCCTGAACATTCACTACAATATCAATATCAAGTTTTTCAACAGCTTCTGCTATCCTGTCAGATCCACATTCATGCTCCTTCAAACTCATTATAGCCTTACCTCCGGCATTTTCAATAACCTCCTTGATGATCTCACTATCGGTAACAACATAAACCTCGTCAAATAAACCGGTCGCAAGTGTTGCAATATAGGTTCTTACGATGACAGGTTTTCCTCCCAGATCTGCCATCAATTTACCAGGAAACCTTGTGGCTCCATAGCGGGCAGGTATCATTGCTATGATCTTCATATCAATTAAAGTGTTGATTTGATGGCTGCAGCCATTCTTGACGCTCTGTCTTTGACTTCTTCTTCAGTCCATGACAATTTGATCAGACAAGAGATATTTCTTGAGATCAGGTCATCTGACTGTGGAAATGACTGGTCTTTAAGTCTTTCCATCCCCTTTTTAATATGATCAGAAAGAGGAAATAAACTTTTCAATTCCTTAAAATGATCCCATCTTCTAATATAGTGCCAGTTATTGTTATAATAATTCCAATAGGCATCAATACCGAATTCCGCAAAGGCATCAACAACCTTATTGGTTAGTTCGGCCGTTGGCATAAAGAAATTCAAAAACCCACAACTATCTCCTTCCGGATCAGGGATTCTTCTAAAACTCACTTCCGGGATTTCACTTAGTGCCGCTTTAATGATTCCATGATTTCGTCTTTGAATACTGATAAAGTGATCCATTTTACTGATCTGTCCCAGACCAACCGCTGCATGCAATTCAGAGATTCTGAAGTTATACCCTAAAAACGGATGCGTCTCCGCTCCTCTATCGCTTCCCATATGATCATGACCATGGTCAGAATACTGATCGGCCCATAAGGCATAATCGCTATTATTTGTGAGCATTGCCCCTCCTTCTCCACAAGTAATTGTCTTGACAAAATCAAAAGAGAAGGTACCAGCATCTCCAATACTTCCTAGCATTTCCCCTTTATAAGTACCTCCAAACGCCTGACAAGCATCTTCCAGCAAAAGCAAATCATGTTTTTCACAGATGGCTTTTAAGGTATCTAATTCGGCCATTGAGCCGCACATATGTACGGGCATGACAACTTTGGTTCTAGGCGTAATAGCAGCTTCAACTGCCGCAGGATCTAAGGTGAGCGTATCATCGATCTCTACCAGCACAGGGGTTGCCCCTGAAGCCAGAATTGACTCAAAACTTGCAACAAAAGTAAAACAAGGCATAATTACCTCATCTCCAGCGCCCACACCCATTACGGCCAGTGCCACGTTAAGTGCTGTGGTACCACTACTAGTCAATTGGGCATGTTTTACACCAAATCGACTTTCCAGTTCTCTCTCAAGCTCCTTGGCTTTCCAATGTCCGTTCCTCATGCCGTCAAAACCATAGCGCATTAAGACTCCATTCTCAAGAACGTCATTCAATTCCTTTCTTTCGGCATCGCCAAATAACTCAAATCCAGGCATATTTTTTTTGTATTAAAATGGTTGTTTTAAAGGAAGCAAAGATAATTATTTCAAATGAAAGTTTGGTCTTTTACCTTTTATTCAAGACTTAATTAAAGAATTAACTATGAATATTCAACCCGAATGAAATAACACCCCCATTCCAATAGAGAATAATTGATTTCAATTAAGAGGATCAACGCGATAAAAAACAACATTCCAAAAGGATAAATTACTACTTTTGCTCCATGGAAGCATTTATTCAGGAAATACCTAAGGCAGAATTACACCTTCATATAGAAGGGACTTTTGAGCCAAAACTCATGTTTAACATTGCGAAGAGAAACGGCATTAAGATTCCGTTTGCCTCTGTTGAGGAAATTGAAGCGGCCTATCAGTTTGATTGCCTGCAAGACTTTTTGGATATTTACTATCAGGGTGCTGCTGTATTGATACATGAGCAGGATTTTTATGACCTTACTTTTAGTTATTTGACAAAATGTGCTGAGCAAAATGTGAGACATACAGAGATCATGTTCGATCCTCAAACCCACACAGAAAGAGGTATACCATTTAGTGTGGTCATCAATGGTATCCATAGAGCCTGCGTGGATGCCGAAGAAAAATTAGGCGTATCCTCCTTATTGATTATGAGCTACCTCAGACATTTATCCGAAGAAGATGCCTTCAAAACCCTGGAACAATCGCTTCCTTTTAAAAAATATATCACTGCCGTAGGACTGGATTCTTCTGAAAAAGGAAATCCACCTTCAAAATTTGAAAATGTCTTTAAGGCTTCAGTAAAGGAGGGCTATATACCTTTGGCTCATGCCGGAGAAGAAGGCGATGCAGATTATGTCTGGGAGGCGCTGAATATTTTAAACATAAAAAGAATTGATCACGGTAATAATTCTTTACAGGATGAAAAACTCATCACCGAAATCGTGAAGAAAAATATCGCATTGACGGTTTGCCCACTTTCTAACAAAGCACTTCAGGTTGTTCCTGATCTAAAGGAGCATCCTCTAAAAAAAATGATGGAGCTCGGTATGAAAGTGACCGTTAATTCTGACGACCCTGCCTATTTCGGAGGTCAGGTGAATCAAAATTATATCGAGATTCAAGAAGCACTTAACCTGTCTAAACAGGATATTTATGAACTGGCCAAAAACTCTTTTGAATATGCTTTGATCAGTGATGATCTCAAAGAGAAATATGTTAGTGAATTAGAAAGCTACTATCTCAAAAACCAATAGGCTTCTATCCGTTAATGGCAGCGTCAATGGCTTTAATAGACTCTTCTATATGTTTGGCAGCTTTTAACTGACTGTCATACATAAAGATAATCTCTCCCTTTTTATCAACTACGTAAGTTACGCGGCCTGGAATCAAACCAAAGGCATTGGCCTTTACTCCGAATAAACCCCTGACTTCACTTTCCGTATCTGCTAGGAGCGTAAAAGGTAAATTATACTTTGCAGCAAAATTCTTATGACTTTCCACATCATCAGAACTAATGCCAATTACTTTGATATTTTTATCTGTAAAAACTTCATAGGAGTCCCTGAAACTACAAGCCTCTTTAGTACAACCAGGGGTGTCATCCTTAGGATAAAAATAAATCACCATCGCCGTATTTCCTATATATTGATCTATATTAAAATCGCTGCCAGTCTGATCCTTTAGTTGAAAAGAAGGTATTTTATCTCCAACTTTTAAAGGGTTTTGCGCATTTGACCGAGAGACCGAAAATACAATTAAGATCACAACTAAAATAAGGGCAGAAAAAGCTACTTTTTTGATCATAAATCTCCGTCATAGGTTACAAAATTCCTTGGGGTCTCATAAAGCGTAATACTTAGCTCCAGATCCTTATCTATTTTTGGTCTCAATTTGTCCCAGATTACTACAGAAATATTTTCTGCGGTAGGGTTCAATGTTTTAAATTCAGCTACCTCTATATTGAGATTCTTGTGATCAAATTGATCTTCAACTTCACTTCTGATCAAATCCTTTAGCACTTTCATGTCCATCACAAAACCTGTTTCAGGATCTATCTTTCCCTTTACTGAAACGATCAATTCATAGTTGTGACCATGGTAATTCGGATTTGCACATTTACCAAACACAGCTGCGTTTCGGGCATCTGTCCATTCCTTGTTATGCAATTGATGGGCTGCGTTAAAATGTGCCTTTCTGCTAACGGTTACTTTCATATTATAATAATCTTTGATCGTATTCTTTAAAAATAATTTTAAACCATTCAGTATATAACTCAGGATGCTGCTTTATATCGTTCTTCACCTCTTCCAGCAACATCCATTTATAAGAAGCTGCTTCGTCCTTATTGATTTTTGGATCCTGGTCATAATATCCAATCATCACATGATCAAGTTCATGTTCTGTTAAACCATTATCAAAGGAAGCCTTGTATACAAACCAAAAAAGCTCTTCTAAATCACAGCTAAAGCCCATTTCTTCTTCCAACCTTCTTTTCCCTGCTCCTATATTACTTTCACCATCTCTTTGATGACTACAACAGGTATTGGTCCATAAACCAGGTGAATGGTACTTATCATGAGCTCTTTGTTGTAACAACAATTCTCCTTTTTGATTAAACACAAATACAGAAAAAGCACGGTGAAGCACGGCTTTTTGATGCGCTTCCATTTTGCCCATCAAACCTAGCTGCTTATCTTTTTCATTTACTAATATTACTTTTTCTTCCAAGTCGGTTCTTTTTTTACAAAGATATTAATTTAGTGCTTCCAAAGAAAGGCTAAAAACCTTAACCTTTATTTTATCATTTTCCAAACCATTCCAGGCCATGTAAATTTGGCCGTCAACTAACTCCATTTGTGGGAAGCCGGTTGATCGCGAAGCAGCAATTTCAGCTGCTGTAAATATTTTTTCAATGTTTCCGTCAATCCCAACTTTCGCAATTTTAAGCAAAGCCCTGTCTTCTGATGACTCCATCCAACTGATCAAGGCAGTTTCCTGATCAAGCATCAACAGATCAACCCTTCCTATTGCCTTTTCCTGATTAATTTCAATTGGATCCATAAAGTTGCTGCCCGCATCTTTTGAAAATGACAGCTTTACTTTCGGAATGTTTTCCGCAGCGGTAAACCACGCCGCAGCTACCGAATTTCCAGTAACAGCCACCTTAGGGCCATTTACCGGGCATCCGTTTATTTTCCAGTTATCCTGAAAAACTGGCTTTGACTTGGACCAGCTTCCATCTTTAAATTTGGAATAATAAATATCTCTTATCTCTTGATCAGATCTGTCTCTCCAAACAACAATGGGCCCGTCATCGGTTAAAGAAGTGGATGTTTGGCAACAATCACAGGTACGGGAATCAAGTTCAAATTCATTCTTTATGTTTCCATCACTCATCACCTCTGCCACCCTGATTTGCATGGCCCCTCCACCTCCACCATGGCCATGATCGTGACCCGTACTTTTTGTGTTTCTTCCATCAAGCCAGGTAATGAAAAAAGAATCGGTATGGGAAGGAGTCATACTCACAAAACCATGTTCAGTTTTTGTAGTATCGCTATGTAACTTATTTTCAATATCCCAATGCTTTCCTGAATCAGTAGACTGCCTTAAAAAAATATCATAGGCATAGGTTTCTGCATCAGACTTTTTCAAATAATAACTAATCAAGTTCTTATTATTGCCATAAATTGAAGGAAAATCTGCCCAATTTACAAACCAGTTCTCACCTTGTTTAATGACTGTCTTTTCACTCCATTTATCATTGTTGAATCTTGAAAAGCACAGGGCAAACACTGAATCATTTTCCTGTTCTGTCCATGACATCAATAATTCTGACCCATGAACAGATAAATAAGGTTGCATAGAATCATCACTTACAGGAGGGGTCATTTCTTCTAACTCTACTTTCTTAATAACATTTGCTTGGCAGGATAACAAAACAACAGCTAAAAAGAACAAACTGATTCTTAGTATATTTTTCATGGGACATCTTTTAATAATTCAATCATTTCTGGCGCCGACCAATCTGTCGCGCCATCTATTTTTTTATGCACCGAACCATCTGTTGCATAAATAATGGTTGATGGTAAGGCGTAGATATTCAATTTATCCAAAGATTCATTTAAGGATAAAAACTGTAAAGGATAACTTGTGGATTCATTAAACGCTTTTATTTTTTTCACGCCGTCCGGGCTCGGAAATAAGAACACATAATTCTCATTCGAAAGTAATTCCTGAGCTTTTACAAGAGAAGGAAATTCCTTTAAACATGGCACGCACCAGGTAGCCCAATAATTCACTAAAATTCGTTTTCCTTTGAACTGCTCCAGGCTAACAGGAACTCCATTCAAATCTGAAAAAAGGGACTCTTTCTCACTACTCTTTGTTGCCTCTTTCCGCTCTCCCTTGCAACTTGTAGAAATACAAAGAACCAAAATCATTATTACAAAGACTCTTTTCATTTATGACTAAATTTGTTGGTGAAAATACAAACATTTATTTCATTACTTTATCTTTGTTTTTAATTTAAGTATAACACCTTTTATGAAATATTTTTCAATTCTTTTCTTCACCCTCTTTCTGATCATCAATTCAAGTTGTAAAAATGATAAAAATGAGCCAAAAGAGAAAGAAATACCCGCTCAGAAGGTGATGCAAAAGGAAAATATTAAAGCACCGTCAGCCCCTGAAAATCGAAAAGATTCAATTAATAAAAAGAACGCCGTTTTGTTTTTAAGCAAATACGGTGAAGGCAATAAGGAAACTAAAGTATTGATCAAAACACGATTGGGGAATATAAAAATTCAATTGTTTGAAGACACACCTTTACATCGAGCCAGTTTTATTTTTCTGACAAAAATGGGCTATTTTGATACAACCTGTTTTTATCGGGTGGTTCCTGATTTTATCATACAAGGTGGCGAATCAGAAAGACTGGACACACAAAAATATAAAGCTAGATACCATCGTTATAAAATCCCTCCCGAATTCAAAAAAAACAGACGCCATACTTATGGAGCCATCGCAATGGCCAGAGACTGGGAGAACAATCCAAGAAAATATTCTACAGCATTTGAATTCTATATTGTTCAAAACAGGAAAGGGGCACATCATCTTGATGGCGAACACACCGTTATTGGGCAAGTGATCTCCGGTTTTGACACCATAGATAAAATTGTGAACCTGAAGGCAGGTAGCGACGAATGGCCACTTGACGATGTTTTTATGAAAATAGAGGTTATTGATTAATTTCAGATCAAACAAGTAAAAAGAATTCTTTCAGGCTACACAATGCCAACCTTCATAAATTCAAAATCCTAATGCTAAGTTTACAGAGTTGACTTATATTTGCGGACTAATTTTCAATCATGGATTTACTTCAGGAAATACAAAGAAGGCGTACTTTTGGTATTATTTCTCACCCGGATGCCGGTAAGACTACCTTAACGGAGAAACTGCTGCTATTTGGTGGTGCGATTCAAGAGGCAGGTGCTGTTAAAAGCAACAAGATCAAAAAAGGCGCTACTTCTGACTTTATGGAAATTGAACGTCAGAGAGGTATTTCTGTATCCACATCTGTTCTAGCTTTTATTTACAAGGGTAAAAAGATAAATATCCTGGATACTCCTGGTCATAAAGATTTTGCCGAGGACACTTTTAGAACCCTTACAGCAGTGGATAGTGTCATTGTTGTGATTGATGTCGCCAAAGGTGTTGAAGCCCAGACCGAAAAACTTGTTGAGGTTTGCCGAATGAGAAACATTCCAATGATCGTTTTTATCAATAAACTGGACCGAGAAGGTAAAGATGCTTTTGATTTGTTGGATGAAGTTGAGCAGAAATTGGGTTTAAAAGTAGTACCATTAAGCTTCCCTATAGGCATGGGCTATGACTTTAAGGGCATCTACAATATTTGGGAGAAAAAATTAAATCTATTTTCCGGTGATGCGAAGCAAAAAGTAACTGACGGAATCGAATTCACTGACCTGGACGACCCTGAACTTGACAAAATGATTGGGGAAAAAGCGGCTGAAACCCTTCGAGAAGAATTGGAATTGGTAAGAGAAGTGTATCCCGGATTTGATAAAGAGGCCTATCTCAATAGTGAAATACAACCTGTTTTCTTTGGTTCGGCTCTTAACAATTTTGGCGTGAAAGAATTATTGGATTGTTTTATAGAAATTGCGCCATCTCCTCAGCCTAAAATGTCCAATACCAGACTTGTAGATTCCAAGGAGGATAAATTCACTGGATTTGTCTTCAAAATACATGCAAACATGGACCCTAAACACAGAGACAGATTGGCATTTGTTAAGATTGTTTCAGGAATTTTCAAAAGAAACACCAACTATTTGCATGTCAAACATGGCAAGAAAATGAAATTTTCAAGTCCGAATGCTTTTTTTGCCGAGAAGAAGGAAATTGTTGATGAATCTTTTCCCGGAGACATTGTTGGCTTGCATGATACTGGAAATTTTAAAATTGGAGATACGCTTACAGAAGGTGAAATTTTAGAATTCAAGGGAGTGCCCAGCTTTTCACCTGAGCACTTTAGGTATGTTAACAATGCCGATCCGATGAAAGCTAAACAATTAGCGAAAGGACTTGACCAACTCATGGATGAAGGTGTGGCTCAGTTATTTACACTTGATCTGAATGGAAGAAAAGTAATTGGAACGGTTGGGGCCCTTCAATTTGAGGTAATTCAATACAGGCTGGAACACGAATATGGCGCCAAATGTTCTTATGAGAATTTGAACGTTCACAAGGCCTGCTGGGTAGAACCGGAGGACAAGCAAAGCGAGGAATTTAAGGAATTCAAAAGAGTCAAACAACGCTATCTTGCCAAAGACAAAAAAGGGCAATTGGTTTTCTTGGCCGATTCTGCATTTACTGTACAGATGACCCAGCAAAAATACCCAACAGTCAAACTGCATTTTGTGAGTGAGTTCAAATAAGGGTTCATGTTTTAGTTCAAACCTGTTTAGTTGATTTTACTGCTTAATAGATTGTAAAATACCTGGAGCCCATAATTGATTTGGCCAAGCCTTATATTCTCATTCGGGCTATGCTGATTGTTATCAGGGTTCACCAAAGGTAAAATGATCGCAGGAATATTTAGCTCGTTAATAAATGACGCAATTGGAACAGTTCCTCCCATTGTTCTTATCTTCACAACATCTTCATTGAAACTAGTTTGAAGTACTTTTTCCATCCACTGACCATAAGGATTCTTTAAATCTGTTCTGAAAGCATCGGTTACTGACCCTTCTTTAACCATGGCAATCAAAGGGTATGTCATACGCTCTTCCCGAGTAGGTAATCTGTCAACTATAAAATAGCCCTTGTTTTGAATATGCTCTTTAACCAAGGTCTTTAATCTTGTACCGTCTGTTTCAACTACCAATCTTAAATCAATTTCTGCTGTTGCTGATGCCGGAACGATGGTTCTTGCCTTCTCTCCAACCCATCCTGATTGAATACCGCGAATATTCAGAGAAGGGTATTGCAGTGATTCCTGATAAAAAGAGCCAACGGTTTCAGGCGAATGAATAGCTAATCTCTGATGTAGAGATGTGATATCATCAGGCACACTTCTCAGCACCTCCTGGGTCATTTCATCGAATTCAATCCCGTCATAATATCCTTGTATCAGCACTTTACCATTTTCATCTTTCATACTGCCTAATAAATGAAACAATCTAAAGCCTGGATTGGGTGCATAATTTCCAAAATGCCCGCTATGCTGTGGACTAATCGGTCCAAAAGTAGTCACGCTCAAAGAAGTAATACCTCGGCATCCATATACCAAAGTCGGCTTATTTGAAGGATGAACCGGACCATCATTGATCATTAAAAAATCTGCTTTTAGCAAATCTCGATTGTCCTTAACCGCTTGTGGTAGCGGTTTACTGCTTTTTTCTTCTTCTCCATCCAAAACAACCTTAATATGAAAAGGTATCTTTTTTTTATCAGCCTTTAACATGTCTATCGCATTCAACATCATGACTATTGGGCCTTTATCATCAGAAGTAGATCTTCCAAAAAGTCGCCAGTCTGGGTTTATATTTTCACCTAGCCTGTTCCAATCGAGTTCTTTCCATTGATCCCCGTTTTTCTCTTTCAAAACGACTTGATATGGATCTGCCTGATCCCATTTTGATCGATCTATTGACTGCCCGTCAAAATGCATATAAATCAAAAGCGTTGGCGCCTCTTTCTTTTTAGTTTTTAATTCTGCAAAAAATAAGGGAATATTACTTGTAGAAATCAATCTTGTACTAAAACCTCTTTCGCTGAATTTTTCAGTCAGCCAGATCAGGTTTTTATCCATGTCATCTGGATTCAGCGCATCATTGGGAAGAGAAATAAAATCTTTCAGCTCTTCTATAGTTGATTGCAACCCTTTATTCATAGAAGTTGCGTCTTGCGCAATTACTGAAACATTAAATAAAAGATAAATGATTAAAGCATAAAATCTATTCATTGTAAAAAATTTGAGCATTAAATTCTAAAAATATGGATTGTTTTTGAATTTTATCATTTAATCCTCTCATTATATTTTTTCTCCATTAAAGTCCCAATTCTGAAATAAGTGATATTTTTGTTAAAAATGCCTTTATGAACAAAGTTTAATACCAAAACATTCTTACATGAAATCTTGTTTTTTAGTGACTTTTTTTTTCGCCTTAATTTGTTTTTCTTGCGGATCCTCGTCTAGCTCTAAATCCGGAAAAGTGACTCAAGACCTTCATTCTAAAGCCCATCAGCAAATGCACAATGAGCTGATTCAGGAAGAAATCCAGTCAGAACTCCCTGCTATTCCTGTTGAAAACTCAGTCAAAAAGAACATAAATGATTTCGAAACTGATAATCCAAAAGCGCCTTTATATAAACAAAAATGGAAAGAAGGAATTGTTTTTTATGCCATTGGAGAAGCCCCAGACTGGTCTTTAAACTTATACCGATCAGATTCCTTAAAATTTAAGACAAATAATGGGCTTTACTTTAATGCGTCTGCTGTCAAACCATTAGCTTCCATTGATCCGAAAAATATTGATTACAGAGCTGTTTCGGAAAAAGGGGAAATGATCATTCGATTGGTCGAAAATACTTCTGATAAAGCCATGGCTGTCGATGTTTCCGGTTATACAATTACGCTTAGCCTTACGTTAAAAAAGCAAGAGGAAGTAACTATTTACACTGGTCGTGGTAATTTCATACCTGACCCTCAATTAAATGGAAACTGGATCATTACAAAAGTGGATAATTTAACGGTTGACCCAAGTCTGTTTGATAATAAAACACCTATACTATCAATAGACCTTTACAATCAAAAACTATCTGGAAATGATGGTTGTAATTCATTTCATGGACAGGTAAAATTCAAAGTGGACAAACTCATTTTCGGAAACACAGCCGGAACCCTGATGGCCTGCCCTAACATGGAGATCAGTCAAAAAATCATGAATGCCTTTGGCGGAAAAAGCCTGACGTATACAATTAATGATGACATGATTCTATATAGCGGAAACAAGAAGACTATGGAGCTAAAACGAGAAGAATAATTTAGAGCAAGCTTTTATTCTTCCTACATTTATTTCTATATTTACCGCAAGATCCAATTCTAAATCAACAGCATGAATTCAAGAATTATTGCCAATGGAATTTTAAGAGCTCTGGGCTTTATTGTTGGGATACTTTTATTTCTTTTTTTTCTTTACAAAATTCAAAGTGTATTGATATATCTGGTTATCGCCACGGTTTTATCATTGATTGCCAGACCCATCCTTGGTTTTTTTAAAAATCGACTGAAATTACCAAATATTTTAGCTGTAGTCATTACCATGGCGCTCTTTCTTACAGTTATTTCAGGCGTCGTTTCAATGTTTATTCCATTGATCAAAGAACAGGGACATAATATATCCTTACTAAACACTGAAGAATTAAGAAGACGGATGTTTAATCTATTTCATGAAATAGATGTATTCTTTTCAGCCAGAAGAATTAACTTATTCAGTGAGTTGAAAAATATTGATTTGACCTCAAACATAGCCTCTATACCTAGCTTATTAAATTCGCTTATGGGCGTTGTAGGAACTTTTAGCATGGGGCTGTTCTCAGTGCTTTTCATCACCTTTTTCTTTTTAAAAGACAACAGACTTTTGCATAATGTATTTGTACTGATCACACCCGATCGCAATGAACAAAAAATATTAAACTCCTTAAAAAAGATCAATGACCTTTTATCAAGATATTTTATTGGATTGATCATCCAAATCTCTATTTTATTTGCTATTTACTCGGTTACTTTGTTGATTTTCGATATTAAAAGTGCCGTAGTCATTGCATTTCTATGCGCACTATTGAATTTAATCCCTTACATAGGCCCGTTGATTGGAGGCGTTCTGATGATCTTGCTTACCATGACAAGTAGTTTAGAATATGATTTCCAAACCCATATACTACCAGTTACCACCTATGTTTTATTTGGTTATATTATTGCTCAATTGATAGATAACTTTTTCAGTCAACCCATCATCTTTTCAAAAAGTGTTAAATCCCATCCCTTGGAAATATTTTTAATTATTGTCATTGGAGGACTATTATTTGGTATCACCGGGATGATATTTGCTGTTCCTTCTTACACCGTTATTAAGGTTGTCTTAAAAGAATTTCTATCCGATAACCCCATAGTAAAATCTTTGACCAAAGACTTCGATTAGTTTGAACGAAAAACTACTACATACTGAAGTACAAGAATATATTGACTCGAATTTAAAAACAGACCTTCCTAAATTAGTGCTAAAGGGTTCTCCATTTGAAGGAATAAGTATTCAGAACTTGGCAGAACAAATTTTGTCTAAGTCGAAATGCATCACCAAGCTACCTACCTGGTTTGCTTCAAAAAACATTTATTATCCCAAGCCTGTAAATATCGAGCAAACTTCTTCTGAGTTTACGGCCCATCACAAATCCACACTTGTGTCAGGCGGGTCCCTCATAGATCTCACCGGAGGATTTGGCGTTGACACTTATTTTTTCGCTAAAAAGATAGCACAGGTGACGCATTGTGAAATAGCTATGGAATTGTCGTCAATTGTGGCGCATAATTTCAGTGAGATGGGAGTAAAAAATGTTGATTGTAAAAGCGAAGACGGTATT
Source organism: uncultured Flavobacteriaceae bacterium (assembly GCA_905479625.1). GTDB lineage: Bacteria > Bacteroidota > Bacteroidia > Flavobacteriales > Flavobacteriaceae > Lutimonas. Next base: position 24,204 of record CAJQNF010000116.1, read on the forward strand.
TCTTATCTGCGTAATTCGAATTGTCATTACGATTGGATTTATATTGATCCCTCTAGAAGAAATGAACTGAAAACAAAAGTTTTTAGACTTGAAGATTGCGTCCCAGACGTGACGGTGCACCTTGACATTTTTCTTGAGCATACCAGTAATGTAATGATCAAATTATCTCCGTTTCTCGATATATCTTCGACAATTTCAAGATTACAGTTCGTTAAAGAAGTACATGTTGTTGCCGTGAAAAATGATGTCAAAGAATTAATTGTGATCATTGAAAAGGGTTACCAGGGTACATGCAAACTAAAGGCGCTTAACATCGTCAATGACAAAAGAGATTTGTTTGAAGCCACTTATCCGTCTCAGGCCCTTCCTAACTTTTCATTGGCAAAAAAATATCTTTATGAACCTAATTCGGCCATTTTAAAATCAGGACTTTTTAATGAAGTTTCTTCTCAATTAAACTTACATAAACTTCACATAAACAGTCATCTATACACTTCTGATGTCCTTGTAGATTTTCCCGGAAGGAGTTTCAAGATCTTAGAGGTATTTAAATACAATAGAAAACAGATCAAAAAGCAATTTGGCACCAAAAAAGCCAATATAACCACAAGGAATTTTCATGAAACAGTGGCTCAGATCAGAAAAAAAACAGGTATCAAGGAGGGTGGAAATGACTATCTTTTCTTCACTACTGATATGGAAGAAAAAGCTGTGATGATACATTGTCTAAAAGTTTAACACCCCTTCATCCTACTTCCCCAATTTATTTCTTATTTTTATTTTTAGAATCTTCAAATTGATACCATGGCCAATAAAAACGTTCGATCTCTATCTTCAAGAAAGGGGTTGGAATATAACTTGTTTGAAAAAATAGCAGAAACATCCCATAATGATGGGGACGATGCTGACTTTCATTTATTGTCAAAACAGTTTTTTATAGATGATTCCGTCATATTAGGAACTGCATCCTTTTATGATTTTATAAAACCTGGTGAAAGAAATAAAAAAATCCGGGTCTGCAATGGCACGGCTTGCATGGTTGCCAAGTCTCAAGATAAAGTTCAAGCTCTGTTAACTCCTCATTTTGATCAGGAATCAATCGGTCATGTTGCCTGTATTGGACATTGTCATAGTAACGGAGCAGTTATGTACCAGGATCGAACTTATTCAATTGATTCAGAGGAACGTTTAAAGCAAATGATGTCTTGTGAAGCTACTGCGCAATTCGAAAACAAATATCATATTGGAGCCAATACAACTCCTATCCTGACAAGTCCTGTTGATGATATAAGGGTCTTTTTTAAGCTGGCAGAAAAATTTGCACAAAAAAAGGATCGTATCATAGAAGAATTGAAAGTGTCAAAACTACGAGGTCGCGGCGGTGCCGGTTTTCCATTTTGGTTCAAACTTGATGCAGTCTCAAAGGAAGTAAATAAACAAAAATATATAGTCTGTAATGCAGATGAGGGGGATCCAGGTGCTTATAGTGACATGTACCTTATGGAGCATCAGCCATTTAAAGTGTTATTTGGCATGTACCTTTCCGGATTGTGTGTTGGAGCAGATACTGGAGTATTATATATAAGAGGCGAATACCCTGAATCGGTGCGCACCGTTGAAAATGCAATAAACTACTTGAATACCCACGAACTTATCGGCGGTTTTAAATTTAAAATCATTAAAGGGCAAGGAAGCTATGTTTGTGGTGAAGAAACGGCGCTATTAAACTCTATTGAAGGCTTGAGGCCTGAAGTCAGGGTAAGGCCACCCTACCCTGCCCAATATGGATTGTTTGGAAAACCAACTGTATTGAGCAATGTTGAAACTTTTGCCAATATTCATTGGATACTTGACCAAGGCGGAAAGGCATTTGCCTCTTTAGGAACTTCCGAATCTACGGGTACCAAACTGGTATCTTTAGACAGTTTCTTTAAACGGCCGGGTATCTATGAGATTGAAATGGGTACTGATTTAGAAACTGTTTTTGAAAAATATGGGCTTGGGCTTACATCCAATATAAAGGCATTTCAAATTGGCGGCCCACTTGGAGGGATAGTTCCTGCTGATAAGATCAATGAATTGTATCTGGATTTCGAATCTCTGAATAAGGCTGGGTTCTTACTTGGACATGCCAGTGTGGTTTCCATTCCCGAAGATTTCCCAATGGTGCAGTTTATAACCCATCTTCTTCAGTTTACGGCTGAAGAAAGTTGTGGAAAATGTTATCCTTGTCGTATTGGATCTTTTCGTGGTTATGAAATGCTGGAAAAAGCACAAAATGAAAATTATAAAATTGATCGACAATTATTTGATGACCTGATAGAAACACTAGAGATAGGTTCTTTATGTGCCTTGGGAGGTGGTGTTCCACTGCCTATTAAGAACGCGCTTCAGTATTTTCAAACAGAATTAAAATCCTATTTTCAATCTTAAATCTTATGAAAGTATTTTTAAATGATATTTCCCATCAGGCCGAACCAAATGAAACCATTTTGGAATTCGTACGAAGAGTAGAAAATCAAGAGGCTATACCGACGATGTGTCAGGATGACCAACTTGATAATTTTGGATCCTGTCGGGTTTGCTCTGTGGAAGTAGCTCGCGATCAAGGAGGTATTACAAAAACGGTAGCCTCCTGCCATACGCCTGTTTTTGAAGGGGCATACATTTATCATCAAACAGAAAAGATCATACGATTAAGAAAAAATATTCTGGAATTGGTCCTTACAGATTATCCATCAGATAAGGTTTTTCCTGAAAAAGGAAGAAAGCCTACTGAATTTCAAAAAACCATTGCAGAAATTGGTATTCCAAATGTTCGCTATCCAAAAGGAAAGACGAAAATCGAACTAGGAAAAGACGATTCACATCCTTATATCAAATCTGATCTATCCCAATGTATCAATTGCTATCGTTGCGTAAGAGCCTGCGAAGAAATTCAAGGAGAAATGGTATTGGGAATGAGCGGTAGAGGATTTGCCACCCATATTATCAAAGGCTTTGATACCAATTTTGATTTGTCAGCATGTGTTTCCTGCGGCGCCTGTGTTCAAACTTGCCCTACCGATGCTTTGACTGATAAATTTACGACAAAAACACTTATTCCCGATGAAACGGTCAGAACCACCTGCACCTATTGCGGGGTTGGCTGTCAACTTGATGTATCTGTGATCAATGGAGAAATCAAAGGTATTCAGGCTCCAAAAACAGCCGAAGTCAATCAAGGACATACCTGTTTAAAAGGAAGGTTTGCCTTTCAGTTTTACAACCATCCTGATAGGTTAAAAGAGCCATTGATCAAAAAAAATGGGAAATTTGAAGAGGTGACCTGGGAAGAAGCCTATGATTTTATGACCAAAGGTCTGCTAAAAGTTAAAGACACCTATGGAGCAGATGCTATTGGCTGTATTTCTTCGTCAAGAGCATGTAATGAAGAGAATTATCTCATGCAGAAGATGACCAGGGTAGCCCTGAATACAAATAATATTGATGGTTGTGCGAGAGTCTGTCATGCCCCAACGGCCTTCGGTATGCAAAAGGCATTTGGCACAGGTGCTGCAACAAACTCTGTTGAGGATCTTGAGCTTACCGATTGTATATTTCTTTTTGGGGCTAATCCAACTGAGGCTCATCCAGTTACAGGAGCCAAAATAAAACAATTATTTATGCAAGGTGTGACCAGTATCGTTGTTGATCCTGTTAAAACCAGCCTCGCAAAATTAGCGACCTATCACCTTCAGTTAAGGCCTGGAACAAATGTGGCTCTGCTCAATATGATGGGACATTACATTGTAAAGGAAGCTGCCGTAAAAACTGAATTCATAAAGAAGTTTACAGAACAGTATGATTCCTTTCACAATCATGTGTTATCGCTTGACATGGACGACTTGGAAGAACTGACGGGTGTTTCCAAGGAACTTGTTAAAAAGGCAGCGTTGGCTTATGCAGCTTCTGAACGTGCCATGGAACTTCATGGGCTTGGAGTCACCGAGCATTTTCAGGGAAGTAAAACAGTGATGCTGTTGTCAAATTTGGCCATGATGACGGGTAATGTAGGTAGACCTGGTGTTGGTCTCAACCCATTAAGAGGGCAAAACAATGTACAAGGGGCAGCAGATATGGGCGTACAACCGCACCAAGGAGCCGGCTATATGGATATTAATGATGCTGAAGTACAGGACTATTATGCAAAGAAATACGGAATACCACATATGCCGGAAAAAGAGGGATTAAAGATTCCAGAAATGTTGGATGCTGCAATTTCAGGAAAATTCAAAGCCTTATGGATCATGGGTGAGGATACCTTAATGACAGATCCAAACACCATGCATATCAGAAAAGCAATGGAACAACTTGATATTCTCATTGTTCAGGAATTATTTATGTCGGCTACAGCTGAGATGGCGGATGTGGTATTACCAGCAAGTTCCTATTTCGAAAAGAATGGAACTTTTACCAATGGCGAAAGAAGGGTACAAAGAGTGAATAAGGTAATTGAGCCAATTGGCAATACCAAGCCAGACGGACAGATGATCATTGACATGATGTACAGACTCGGTTATGAGCAACCTACAGGACCTGTTTATGATGCTGAGAAATTACTGGAGGAAATAGCCGGAGTAATCCCTTTTATGAAGGGAATCACTTGGGAAAGATTAGGAGAAAATGGTTTGCAATGGCCAGTGCTTGAAGATGGGACCGATACCAAGATCATTCATCCAAATGGTCAATTTAAAAGAGGTAAAGGAAAATTCCATCATTTTGACTTTGAAGAAACCCCTGAATTAGTGGAGCACAGAAATAAGTACCCCTTTATTTTAACGACAGCCAGGCAACTGGAACATTATAACGCCGGTACGATGACCAGAAGGACAGACAACCAGCAATTATCGCCTATGGACTATTTGGAAATCAATCCATTGGATGCGGCAGACAAAGAAATTGCAGCAGATGATATGGTCAAAATTTTCTCTGATCGCGGAAGTGTTATTATACCAGTAAAATTAACCTACCTCGTGAAACCCGGAGTTGTGCGAACCACCTTTCATCAACCAGATGTTTTTATCAATATGATTACCGGAAACGTTGGTGATGAATTCACGATGACTCCCGAATACAAAGTAGTTGCAGTTGACTTTGAAAGAGTCTGATGATTTTTCTAAAGATCCAAAACTAACCCGTCATAGCCTAAAAAGACATTGTCAGGTAATTCTTTGGATACTTTTTCATGAAATCCAAGTCGATGACTAATATGGGTTAAATAGGCTTTATTAGGTTTTAACTCGGCAATAAATTCAAGGGCCTCATCCAAATTAAAATGAGTAGCATGTGTCTCCAATCTTAAGGCATTGACAATGAGTATATCCAAATCCTTCAATTTATCCTTTTCCTGATCGCTAACGGTTTTAGCATCAGTGATATAGGCCATTTTATCAATTCTAAAACCAAATATTTTTAGCTTACCGTGCATTATTTCTATGGGAATTATCACTTTTTTAGATAGTTCAAACTCTTGATTATCAAAGAGGTGAATCGAAACTTGAGGCGCGCCAGCATATCTATTTTCAGTTTCAAAAATATATCCAAACCTTTCCTTAAGGTTTTCTGCAACGCCGCTATCCATAAACATGTTTACTTTTCCATATCTATGAGAAAAAGGGCGCACATCATCCAGACCGGCAGTATGATCAGCGTGATAATGCGTAAATAAAATACCGTCCAATCTATTTACTTTAGCCGTTAATAACTGCTGACGAAAATCTGGCCCACAATCAATTACATAAATTGCATCATCCCATTCTAACAAAAGGGAAGAACGTAAACGCTTGTCTTTAGCATCAGTAGACAAACAAACTTCATGTGCGGACCCGATAACAGGAATTCCTTGTGAGGTTCCTGTACCTAAAAAGGTTATTTTCATATCATATTATTTCCTCAAATTTAACATTTAATGACGATAATTCTTACTGGTTTAGTCATAACTGTTCAAAATATTTAAACTTTATTTCCTTTTGATTAGACTTTCGAAATGATTACAATTTTAATCAAATTAAAATTTCTGAGGTTATTATCAAATGCTTTAAACAAAGTGATATAAGTCATTAATTTAGCTTAAATTTAGCTCTAATTTTAACGTCAATTCAAATTATTACAGATGAAAATAGGTGTTTTGAAAGAGATCGAAAAAAGTGAAAAAAGAGTCTCAATTTCTCCTAAAATTTCTAAGCTTCTCATTGAAAAGGGATTTGAAGTGCTGGTTGAAGATGGAGCTGGAGACTCCTCCAAGTTCAAAAATTCTGATTATGAAAAAGTTGGAGCCACTGTTGAAAGGAGAGGAGTTGTTTATAAAAATAGCAATGTCCTTGTTAAAATCAATCCATTTGATGAAGATGGTCTAAAGTTAATAGATAAAAATCATATTTTGATCTGTCAACTGTTTCATAAATCTCATCCCGAAATAGTAAAAGAAATAGCAGCAAAGGGAGCTACTATATTCTCTATGGATGTACTTCCAAGAATCTCCCGAGCACAAGACATGGATGTCCTGAGCTCTCAAAGTAATCTTGCTGGGTATAAGGCCGTCATCAAAGGCGCTTATGAGATGACCAAAATATTTCCATTAATGATGACAGCTGCAGGTACCATAACACCCTCCAGAGTATTGATCTACGGAGTTGGTGTTGCCGGATTACAGGCCATCGCCACAGCAAAAAGATTAGGAGCCATCGTTGAAGCCACTGATATAAGAATGGAAACCAAAGAACAGGCTGAATCACTTGGTGCCAAGTTTATCTCTGTTGAAAGTAATGACGAAGCATCAGACAACGGGTATGCCAAAGCCGCGTCTGAAGACTATGCAAAAAAACAAAAAGAGGCTGTAAACAATTCGTTATTCAACGCAGATCTTGTGATCACAACTGCTATGGTACCAGGTCGAAAATCACCTGTGTTGATCACTAAAGAGCAGGTAGAAAATATGAAAAACGGAGCCGTTATCATTGACTTGGCCGCAGCCCAGGGAGGTAATTGTGCGATAAGCAAGATGAATAAAACGGTAATTAGAAACGGGGTGAAAATTATTGGAACCACCATAGCACCTGAAAGTGTATCCACTAATGCCAGTGACCTATATGCCAAAAACATGTTTAATTTCATTAGCTATCTGACAGAGAATAATGAATTTAAATGGGACCTTGAAGACGAAATAACCGATGAAACACTTATTGTTAAAGATGGTGTTATCAGAAAAACTTAAAATAAGTAAACTATGAATGAATTAATAGAATTTCTAAGCAATAACCTTCAAATGATCTATATCGTCATTCTGATGATTTTTGTAGGTGTTGAAATAATAGGACATGTACCTGCTGTTTTGCACACCCCTTTAATGTCAGGGGCAAATGCAATTCACGGGGTTGTAATCATCGGTGCTATCCTGGTCATGCTGGGTTCAGAGCCAGATAATATTTTGGCCTTATCACTAGGTTTTGTAGCTGTTTTATTAGGTACGCTAAACGTAGTTGGAGGATTTGTTGTTACCGATCGTATGTTAGAAATGTTTAAAAAGAAAAAATAATGGAATATATATTCAGTCTTGAGTTTATCTATCTGATCGCATCGGTAACTTATATTTTAGGATTAAAAATGCTAGGTCACCCCGAAACCGCGAGGAAAGGAAATTTAATCGCAGCCTTCGGTATGACCCTTGCTATTATTGGGACGATTTTCTTATACCAAGGAGAGGTAGAGCCACTCGTTTATTCATTAATTGGAGCTGCTATTGTTATTGGGACCATTATAGGTTGGGGCGTAGCAAGAAGGGTAGATATGACCAAAATGCCGGAACTTGTTTCTTTGTTCAACGGTATGGGTGGCGCAAGTGCAGCCATCATTGGTTTGATTGAATTCAATCATTATGTTGGTGATCAATTATCTATTGCAACGATTATTGCAGGAGTTATCATTGGTAGTATTTCATTCTCAGGGAGTATGATTGCATTGGCCAAACTGAACGGAACCCTTAAAAAACCCCTTCGTTTTCCTTCGTATAATATTATAAACAATATTATATTAATCGCCATATTGGTTTTTGGGGCGTACATCACATATAGTGGTTCGGATAGCCAATTATACCTATATCTCATATTCTTTGCTGCATTAGCTTATGGGGTGCTATTTGTTATGCCTATTGGTGGAGCAGATATGCCTGTGGTTATTTCCTTATTGAATTCATTTACAGGATTAGCAGCGGCTTTTGCAGGTTTCTTATATGGCAACATGGTCATGCTTACAGGAGGTATTCTGGTAGGATCTGCTGGAACTATACTTACTTTTGCTATGTGTGATGCCATGAACAGACCCTTGTCAAGTGTTATATTTGGCGCCTTTGGGGAAGGAACAACAGGTAGTGATGCTACTCCAAAATCTGCACAAGGCGGCAGTATTAAGAAAACAACACCAAGTGACGCCGCAATTTTGATGAATTATGCCAATAAAGTGATTATTGTTCCTGGATATGGTCTGGCAGTTGCTCAGGCGCAACATGTGATTCATGAGCTTGAATTATTACTGGAAAAAAAGGGTGTTGAAGTCAAATACGCGATCCATCCTGTAGCAGGTCGTATGCCTGGTCATATGAATGTACTTCTGGCCGAAACCAATGTTGACTATGACAAATTGGTTGAGATGGAAGATATTAATTCAGAGTTTCAAAATACAGATGCTGTATTGGTTGTAGGCGCAAATGATGTAGTAAATCCTGCGGCACATAATGATCCTTCCAGCCCAATTTGGGGCATGCCTATTTTGGATGTGGAAAAGGCAAAAAGTATTATTATCAATAAACGAACTATGAATCCGGGTTATGCAGGAATTGAAAACGAATTATTTTTCAACCAAAAAACGTCAATGCTTTTTGGAGATGCGAAGGATGTATTGACCAAACTTGTTCATGAATTAAAAAACATGTAGCCCTAATATTCTATATAACAGAAGCATTTAAGGAAGGAATAAAATTATAGCCAAATACTTTCTACTCGTCAAATCTTGAGTATATTTGCTCAAAAAGATACAGCGATGAGATTTATCAAAGGTGATAAGGAACTAGAACACGTTCTTTCGATTAAGCATAAGTCACTTAGGGTTAATTTAAATGAACATATCTACGGTACTTTTGCTGAAATTGGCGCCGGTCAGGAAACGGTTCGTCATTTTTTTAGGGCAGGTGGTGCTTCAGGTACAATAGCCAAGGCCATGTCTGCCTATGACAAGGATTTCTCTGATGCGATATATGGAATTGAGAGTGATAAACGCTATGTTACTGAATCCCGTTTAAGGAAAATGCTCAGGCATGAGGTAGAACTGATCGAAGATCGCCTTAGCCGTGATAAGCATCCTAATAAAATTTTCTTTTCCTATGCCAATACGGTTACTACCATTGATTTTGCAAAAAATTTCAAAGGTCATGGTTGGGTAGGTATCCGATTTCAAATGGATGCGCTTGAAGATTACAATGAAATTGTGCTGCATGTGCGCTTCAAACAATCTGATTCAAAACTACAACAGGAAACCCTTGGTATATTAGGGGCTAACCTGATCTATGGGGCTTTTTATTTGAATGATAGTCCTAAAGACCTGCTCAAATCCTTTTACGATAATATTGACAAAGACACCATAGAAGTCGATATGGTTGACTTTTCGGGGCCGAGATTTATGTATGTGGACAATCGTTTGATGAGTTTACACCTATTGAAAAATGGAATGACTAATGCAGTTATGTTCGGACCTGAAGGAAATAACCTTTTGCCTGCTCAACAACTCTACAAAAAAAATATTCTTGCGCTAAGAGGAAGTTACAGGCCAGTGACCAGAGTCAATATGGAGATGTATGAAGAGGCAAGAAAAATGTTCTTTTCAGACAAGCGGGTTACAGAAAAGAATACGCATGTGATCTTTGAGATCACCTTGGCAAATTTGAGATCAGAGGGAAAAATCAATGAAAGAGATTTTTTAGACAGAGCAGAATTGCTATGTTCTCTGGGACAAACAGTAATGATTACTAATTTCCAGGAATACTATAAGTTAGTTGATTACTTCTCAGAGTTTACCAAAGCCAGAATGGGATTGGCCATGGGCGTATACAATTTGATCCAGATATTTGATGAGAAATATTATCGAGATCTTAGTGGAGGAGTACTTGAAGCATTTGGAAAGTTGTTTTACAAAGACCTCAAGATTTACCTGTATCCATTAAAAGACCTGGAATCTGGTGAGATCATTACCAGCACCAATCTTAAGGTGCATCCTCGAATGAAGGAATTATACAAATATTTTAAATTTAATGGAAGAATTGCAGATATCATGAAATTTGATCCTGATATTTTGGAAATTTTCTCCAGAAAAGCGTTTAAAATGATTGTTAATGGCGAAAGTGGCTGGGAAGAAATGTTACCTGAAGGCGTGGGTAAAATTATTAAAGACAAACGATTATTTGGTTATAGTAAAAGAAAACACGAAAGCAGAAAGAAAGGAAAATAAAAAAAGGGACGATTTAAATCGTCCCTTTTTTTTAATGTTTATAGAATCTGCGCGCTGTGATCCTTAGTTTTTACTTTTGTGATCACATCTTCAATCTTACCGTCTTCGTCTATTACAAAAGTGGTTCTGTGAATACCATCATACTCTTTTCCCATAAATTTTTTGGGGCCCCACACCTCGTACGCCATGATCACTTCTTTATCTTCATCTGCCAGTAAACTATAAGGTAGTTCCTGTTTTGTGCTAAAATTCAATTGCCTTTTTTCAGAATCAGCACTCACACCTAAAATTTCATAACCTTTACTTTGAAAAGAATGGTAATTATCTCTAAGGTTACAGGCTTCAACCGTACAACCAGGTGTACTTGCTTTTGGATAAAAAAATAAAACTACTTTTTTACCTTTAAAATCTTCTAAATTAATGGTTTTACCATGTTGGTCCTTGGCTGTAAATCCCGGGGCCTTATCCCCTATTTTTAGTGTTGTCATTATTTGTATTTTTACCAAAAATACTGAAAAAATGACTAAAAAGGAAAAGGTACAGTTTGTTATTGACACTTTAGAATCTCTTTATCCCCAACCACCTATTCCATTGGTACATAAAGACCCGTATACGCTTCTGATAGCGGTACTGTTATCAGCCCAAAGTACAGATGCCAGAGTGAACATCATCACTCCTCTTCTATTCAAAAAAGCTGATAATCCATACGATATGATCAAATTGAGTGTTGAGGAAATTCGTGAGATCATAAAACCTGTTGGGTTATCCCCCATGAAATCAAAGGGAATTTATGGGCTTTCTCATATTTTAATCGACAAATATGATGGGCGCGTTCCAGACCAAATTGAACTGTTAGAAGAGCTACCTGCCGTAGGCCATAAAACAGCATCAGTTGTAATGAGCCAGGCCTTTGGTATTCAAAGCTTCCCTGTTGACACCCACATACATAGATTAATGTACCGTTGGAATTTAAGCACAGGGAAAAATGTCGTACAGACTGAAAAGGACGCCAGGCGATTATTTCCTGAATCCTTATGGAACAAACTACATTTGCAAATTATCTACTATGGTCGTGAATACTCTCCTGCTAGAGGATGGAATCTGGAAAATGATCTTATCACTAAAACTATTGGAAGAAAACATTTAAAATAAAAAAAGCTCCTAATATTAAATTAAGAGCTTTTTCCGATTAATTCAAATGAAACATTAAGCTTTCTTTTTCCGTCTTGACCGCTTTGATCGATTTCGAGTAATTTAGTAAAAATGAAATCGTTTCTGTTTTTGGATCAAGTTTTTCTTTGAAGAATCTTTCAGTGTAAAGTTTTGCCATAAATCTATTAATTTTTTAGGGATTAATAAGATAACGGACAAAAATAAATATTATTGTACAAAGATCAAAAAAAAACTAAAATTCAATTAATTTGTTAAAATAATATTATTGTTGTCAATCATTTTCCTCAAGTTGATCAAGGCGTACCTCATTCTACCTAAAGCTGTATTTATACTTACATCAGTTTGTTCAGAGATTTCTTTAAAACTCATGTCTCTGAATATTCTCATCATTAGAACTTCTCTTTGGTCTTCTGGTAACTCATCAACCAATTTTCTAACATCATCATGAATTTGGTTCTTGATGATCTTTCCTTCTGCACTTAAGGAGTTATCACTTAATACCGAAAAGATATCAAATTCATCCGTGTTCTGAAAAGTAGGCATTCTGTTCCCTTTTCTGAAGAAATCTATAATAAGGTTGTGAGCAATTCTCATTGTCCAAGGTAAAAATTTACCTTCTTCATTGTATTTACCCATTTTTAAAGTGTTGATCACTTTAATAAAAGTATCCTGAAAAATATCGTCTGCGACATCTCTATCTTGTACTTTAGAATAAATAAAACTGAAAATTCTTTGTTTGTGGCGAAGGATCAAGATTTCTAAACATCTTTCATTACCTTCAATGTAGTTACTAACTAAGACACTATCGTCTAATTTTTGATTTTGCATAATTCCCCTTTTTTAATGAAGCCTTAATACTATTCAGCTTCGTATTATTATTGTTATGAAAAGTAGAACTATACTATATGCAAAAATTTTTAAATTAATAAATCGTTAGGGGAGACTAGTCTAGTTTTCAAAAGTCTCTGGACAAATATAAACACATTTATTTCTTATAAACAAGTTTTTTTGCAAAATATTTTATTTCTTTTAACATTTAACACCCTTTTTTTAACAAAAAAACCTCAGTATATTTGTAAATTATTCAAATAAAAACACTCGAAATCCCTTGAAAAATAACGACTTTAAAGATTTTATTACCATTACCGGAGCCTCTTTACATAATTTAAAAAATTTAGATGTAAAAATTCCCAGAAATAAGCTGGTTGTGCTCACAGGATTGTCCGGATCAGGAAAATCCAGCCTCGCTTTTGACACTTTATATGCAGAAGGTCAGCGCAGATATGTGGAAAGTTTATCGTCTTATGCACGACAATTCCTAGGTAAATTGAATAAACCAAAGGTTACATCTATCAAAGGTATATCCCCTGCCATTGCAATAGAACAAAAAGTTAATAGTACAAACCCCAGATCTACTGTAGGCACCACTACAGAGATTTACGACTATTTAAAACTTTTATATGCAAGAATTGGCAGAACCTACTCCCCTGTCTCAGGGTTAGAAGTTAAAAAGGATTCTGTAAGAGATGTATTAAATCATATCAAGAACCTAGGGGAAGGAACCAAGCTTTTACTTTTGGCACCAGTCCATATTGATCAAAATAAAGATATTGACACCATTATTAATATATTGAGACAACAAGGGTTTTCTAGATTAATGGTGAATGATCAGATGATCCGGATCAATGATTTTAAATCATCACCTAAGCAAGACATCTGGCTTGTGGTGGATAGAATTGTTGTAAAGAATGATGAAGATTTTTTCAATCGGGTGGCCGACTCCATTCAAACCGCCTTTTATGAAGGCAAAGGCGAATGTATATTAGAAACAGTACAAAACAAGGTAAGAACTCCCTTTAGCAATAAGTTTGAAAAGGATGGTATGACCTTCCTGGAACCAAATGTGCATTTTTTTAGTTTTAATAATCCTTATGGAGCTTGCACGAAATGCGAAGGTTATGGAAATATAATAGGTATTGACAGGGATCTGGTTATTCCAAATACTTCCCTTTCTATTTATGATGATGCGGTGCTCCCCTGGAAAACTGATTCATTTAAAGCCTGGAAGGATGACCTGGTCTTAAACGCTTACAAATTTGATTTTCCAATACACAAACCTGTATTTGAATTTACAGAGGAACAACATGAACTGCTTTGGAATGGCAATAAATATTTTAACGGGCTGAATGATTTTTTCAAATACCTGGAAGAAAAAACGTATAAAATTCAATACCGGGTTATGCTTTCAAGATACAGAGGGAAAACAAAATGTACCCGCTGTGAAGGGAAAAGACTTAGAACTGAAGCCACTTATGTTAAGGTGCATGGGAAGGACCTTACACAACTTGTTGACCTGCCCGTTGATGAAGTACTTGAATTCTTTAAATCTTTACAACTTAGTGAGGCTGAAAACGCTATAGCAAAAAGATTGTTGATAGAGATCAGAAATCGCCTGGATTTCCTTAACGAAGTCGGGCTTAACTATCTGACCCTGAACAGAAATTCCAATACGCTTTCGGGCGGCGAAAGTCAACGTATAAATCTTGCCACTTCTCTGGGAAGTAGCCTGGTAGGTTCCATGTATATCCTAGATGAACCAAGCATAGGACTTCATTCCAGAGATACTGAGAAATTGATCAAGGTTTTATTTAAATTAAGAGATCTTGGTAATACGGTAATCGTTGTAGAACATGATGAAGATATTATCAAAGTGGCTGACCATATTATTGACATAGGACCTGAAGCAGGAAGTTTTGGTGGTGAGCTGGTTGCAGAAGGAACGTTTAAAGAAATTATAAAAGCAGATACTTTGACCACTAATTATTTGAACGGGAAGTTAAGTATAGAAATTCCTTCAAAAAGACGCCTTTCAAAAAAATCCATCGAAATAATCGGGGCAAGAGCTAATAATTTAAAGAACATCGATGT
>CAJQNF010000117.1 GCA_905479625.1 uncultured Flavobacteriaceae bacterium
TGCTTTTCTTGAAGAATTAGAAAAAAATGAGATCTTGATCACAGCAGACACGATCGTATGGCTTGAGGGGAAAGCTTTAGGAAAACCGCAAAATAAGCAGGAAGCGAGTCAGATGTTACGATCACTCTCGAATAAAACCCATGAAGTGATCAGCTCTATTGCACTAACCACAAGTCATCAGCAACTCATCATATCAGACAACACTAAAGTGAGTTTTAAAGTTCTTTCTGATCAGGAGATCAATTATTACATCGACAATTTTAAGCCTTTTGATAAGGCAGGTGCTTATGGTATTCAAGAATGGATGGGTTATATTGGTATTCAAAAAATTGAAGGAAGTTACTTTAATGTTGTAGGGTTTCCGGTTCAAAAATTCTATGAAGCACTTCATGAACTTTAAATGGGCAATTATCTGTTTAAATCAATTCTAAACAAATTTAAATTCCTATTTTTGCCGCATTGAAAAACCGACATTTCCACAAGAACTGATGAAAAAATACACTTTTACCAAAAAAATAGATACCCGTTCTGGCTTTGGAGCCGGATTGGCTGAATTGGGCAGAACCAATGAGAACGTAGTCGCCTTATGTGCTGACTTGGTTGGATCACTAAAAATGGATGAGTTTATAAAGGAAAATCCTGAACGCTTTTTTCAAATTGGGGTTGCTGAAGCTAATATGATGGGTATTGCTGCCGGTCTTACCATTGGCGGAAAAATCCCGTTTACGGGAACATTCGCTAATTTTTCAACCGCACGAGTCTATGATCAAATCAGACAGTCAATTGCTTATTCAGGTAAAAACGTCAAAATTTGTGCTTCACATGCAGGCTTGACACTTGGTGAAGATGGAGCTACTCATCAGACATTAGAAGACATTGGAATGATGAAAATGTTACCTGGAATGGTCGTTATCAATCCTTGTGATTATAACCAGACCAAAGCAGCTACGATTGCCATTGCTGATTATGAGGGCCCTGTATATTTAAGATTTGGCCGTCCTGCGGTTCCTGTCTTTATGCCTGAAAATGAAAAGTTTGAAATTGGGAAAGCCATTAAGTTAACTGAAGGCACAGATGTTACTATTATAGCTACCGGACACCTAGTTTGGGAAGCTTTACAAGCATCTGAACAATTGGAGGCTATTGGAATCAGTGCGGAAGTCATCAATATTCACACCATCAAACCTCTGGATGAAGCAGCGATCTTAGCATCTGTTGCTAAGACAAAATGCGTAGTCACTGCCGAAGAACATAATATTCTTGGCGGATTAGGTGAGAGTGTTGCAAGAACTCTTTCTCTGAATAACCCTGTACCTCAGGAATATGTTGCTGTTAACGATCAATTTGGTGAATCGGGTACACCTGCCCTTTTGATGGAAAAATACAAATTGAATGATAAAGCCATTGTTTCCGCTGTAAAACGGGTTTTAGAAAGAAAATAATTTCTATTTTTATATGTAAATACTTCCCCCATGAAAAATTTATATTTATTTCTTGTTGTTTTTTGTTTAACATTAAGTGCCAATGCCCAGTTCTTAAATTGGGGTATTAAAGGTGGCGTCAATTATAACGAAAACGGAGATCTCAGAGCAATTACAGAAGGTGGACCTATTTCATTATCTTCTACCGAGGAAGTTGGCTATCATATTGGGATTCTCTCTGAAATTAAATTACCTCTTTTTTTATATATCAGACCCGAACTTATTTACACCCATACAGAAAGTAGTTATAAGTTAGAAGGCGATAAAAGTAAGTTAAAAATGGATAAATTGGAGTTGCCCGTTTTACTTGGCTTTAGGGTATTTAAAATAGGTAGATTCTTTTTTGGTCCGAATTTTTCCTATGTCATGAACACAAAACTTTCAGTTCCAGAAAGCGTAGAAAGTGTATCAAATGTGAGTTCAGATGATTTTCTCGTTTCAGGCCAGATTGGTTTAGGACTTAACTTTGGAAAGATAGGTGCTGATATTCGTTGGGAAACAGGTTTTTCAGATTCTCAAGCTAGTTTTATTCGAGACAATACGGATATAGATTTTGCCTTAGTTGACACTTCTCATTCCCAGTTCATTTTAAGTTTTTACTACAAATTTAAGTAAACCACAAATGACCCATTCTTTTATTAAACTTTTAGGGTTAGTAATTGTTATGTGATTTCTGTTGTTTTTAGTACATTTATGTAATGAAGAGCATTCCCTATAAATGATAACAAAATTTAAACAAATGAAAAAAATATTTTTAGCGGCGCTTATGATAGGTTTGTTTCTGTCCTGTGCCCCAAATGACCCCTCGAAAGAAAATGTAGCATTGATCGAAAATTATATTGAGGCAGTTGAAAATTTAGATTATGATGCCATGGATAAAATTCTTGATGAAACCTATATTGGAATAGGCCCTTCTCGAAATGATTCCATTAATAAGGAGCAGGCAATCATCAATTGGAAAAATAATGTAGCGCATCTTTATGAAAAGATTTCTTATTCAAGATCTCAGAATATTGCCGTCAAAACAAATGAAGGTGAATGGGTGTCCAACTGGGCCGACCTGACTATTGTCTATAAAGATGACCAAAAAGAAATCAGCATTTTGGCTAACACCGTTTACGAGATTAAAAATGGAAAGATCATTAAAAGCCTTACTTTTTACAACGAAGCTGATGCTCTTGAACAGTTAGGCTATGTGTTTATAAATCCAGAAGATCTTTAGTAACCTTTTTATCATAAAAAATCATGAGAAATAAAATTATACACATGTCATTGTTCATTAGTTTTCTGACAATGTCATCGATACAAGCACAAAGTATTGCAAGTAGTTTAGGACTTTATGTTTTTCCTGCAAATAATCAGGATGCAGCAACTCAGGAAGCAGATGAAACGGCTTGTTTTACCTGGGCGAAAAACCAATCAGGATATGATCCGATAAACCCTACACAGGTTGTTGGAGCCACAGTTGATCGCTCTGCCGATGGTAGGGCTATAGGTGGAGCCGCAAGAGGCGCTGCAGGTGGTGCCGCTATTGGTGCGATCGCAGGTGATGCAGGTAAAGGCGCGGCTATTGGTGCAGTTGTTGGGGGTGTTCGAGGTAGAAGATCAAAGGTCGTAGGAGATGAAAGACAACAACAGGCAAATGATCAGGCTGCTGTGGCAAAAGAACAAGAATTAGCCAATGATTACAACAAAGCTTTTTCAGCTTGTATGGAAGGGAAAGGTTATACGGTTAAGTAATATTGAAGAAGTTATGAGACATAAAATTCTATTAATTGTTTTTGTTCTATTTAGTGTATCTATGCAATCCCAGGTTTTAATCGCCTTGCTTTTAGGTAAGAGTTTGAATACAGGTAAAATCGAATTTGGATTGGACGGAGGGGTGAATTATTCAAGCTTGTCCGGAATGGAATCATCAAGTTATTTGAGGAAATGGAATCTCGGATTTTTTTTTGATATTAAAATGAAGGAACAATGGTACTTAAACACTGGTGTTCTCGTAAAATCAGAATTGGGACTTGATGCTTTAACAGAAAGTGATCTTGAATTTTTAGGTGCCACTATTTATGACGAAGAAGGAGAATACAACCAATCAATAAGTTATTTTTTAGTGCCTGCTCTGGCACGGTACAAGTTTGACAATAATATGTATGCCGAGATTGGTCCACAGTTCGGATTGGCATATAAGTCTCATATTAAATTTCATTCCAAAATTGATGGTATTGAAATTAATGGAAGTGAAGAGAATCGAGACATGATCAATCGTTTTGACATGGGGCTTGCGGCTGGTGCAGGTTACAGGTTGCTAAAAGGGCTTGGATGGACTATTGGTTTACGCTATTATTATGGCTTTCTTGACGTGTATAAAGATCGGTCAGGAACCAAAAATAGCTCTTTATTCTTAAAGCTAAATGTTCCCATTGGTGCTAGCCAGGAGAAAAAAGATCAAATCAAAGAGTTTAAAAATTCAAGGAACGAAAAAAAAGCTGAAAAAAAGGCAGCGAAAAAAGCTATAAAAAAACAAAAAAAATCAAGTAATGGATAAAATGACTAATACCTGTAAAACTTCTTTTGCTATTATTATTTTTCTATGTATCGGTATTCATAATGTTTCAGGGCAGTATACCAACACTAAAGTAAAAACAAAGCATCAGGTTTATACTGATAGTTTAAAACAGGTTGATTACAAATACATTTTCCCAATACTTGGTCAAGGGGCTTATAAAAAAGGATTTGATATACCCTACCCTGTTGGTCTGATGGCTAACTTTATCTGGTTGCAACAAAACTTGGTATTTGACAATATGCAATTGGGAATCAAAACAGACAATCTCGATATTCCGCTTACTCCTGTCGATTTCATTGAATTTGGTGAAAACATCAATACTTCTTATGCCTATAATGTAAGGCCTGATATCTGGGTCCTTCCATTTTTAAATGTTTATGGCATATTCGGGGGTGGACAATCTAAAACTGAAGTGAATCTTACAACTCCTTTTCCACTCTATTCGAGTGTGGAACAAGGACTGAGCACTGCTGGTTTCGGTATTATGGGAGCTGGAGGGATTGGTCCCGTTTGGTTTTCAGTTGATGCAAACTGGACCTGGAGCAAACCTCAGTTGCTTGACAAGCCTGTTCAGGTAAATGTCTTAGGCATAAGAATTGGTCATACTTTTGTATTCAAAAACAAGCCTGAACGCAACATTGCCTTATGGGCTGGGGCCATGAGTATGCAAATGAATTCAGAGACCTCCGGGGAGATAAAATTGATAGATGCACTTCCTCCGGAAGTTTGGGAAAGGAAAGATGAAATTGTAGGAAATTACTATGATTGGTACGAAAACGTTGCTACCATCCCTCAGAAAAAAATTGCCGATCAGGTACTGACGCCGATTGTGGAAAGAATTAATGCTGCAGATGGAGAATCAATTATACGATACGGCATGGACAAACAAGTTAAGGATCGCTGGAACGGAACTATAGGAGGGCAATTTCAATTCAACAAAAAATGGATGATAAGAAGTGAAGCCGGCCTTTTTGGCAACAGAAAGTCATTTTTAATTTCTGTTAACTATAGATTCTTATTATAAAAAAAATGCTTAGTATATTCTATAAAAATGATCTCTGAATAGCCACTAATTTATAGAATAATGTATTTTTGAAGCTTGAGTCTATAACTATAAACACTTTGGCGTAAAATTAAAAAATGAGAAAATACATTACCTCTATAATTCTAATATTCATAGGGTTATACTTAGTATTTATTACTTTAAACAGCAAGAATAACCCAACTTATTCTGAAACTGCTTTCGCTGAAGAGGCCTCGAAATTCGATAAGGCTTTTGATCAATTCACATCTGAGGTCAAAGAAACCCTTGTTACTATTAAAAGTAATTTCAACTATAATTTGAAAACCAAAGATTCTGTACAAACACGAGGGTATTTGTTGGACCAATTGAAACAAAATAACCCCATTAATTCTATAGGTTTTTTCCAAGGACAATATAAAATTGTGGCTCGAAATAAAAACTCAAGCTATCTTTTTGCAGTTGATAGTACCGCGGAACAAAGTGTTGTTAAATGGCAGCGATTTGAAGGAGAAAAATTAATTAGCAGCTGGTACGAAAGCTTTGAACAATCAGTATATAACACTCCCTGGTTTCAGGAATTGATGTCTCAAAAAAATAAAATCAAATGGAACCTCGGAAGCAGAATTGAACTTGATAACCCAGTTGACGATTTGGAATACTTCTATGTCGGATATTCGTATTTGGTTGATAGTTTAGAAACTGCTATAGTTCTTGAATTTTCTAAAAATGAACTGTTTAATAAATTGAAAATTACCTCTAAAAAAATATATCCAAGGTTATCTTTTATGAATCTTACAGGAAAAGAGCTACATATAAATACCGAAAAACTGTATCATTCTGGTGATAGTCTGAATCAATCAATTGGAGTTGACAGTCTCCAAATCAATATAAAAAGACATTTTTCTAATTTTAAGGATGTTCCTGAAGGAACTTTTAATTTTAATTATAAGAATCAGATCTACTGGAATTCCTTCAAACGACTGCCTCAAGACAGTGGGATCCAATACTATTTGTACACCATACCGAACAACCAATTAACCTCGGCAAATACTTTGGTTTTAGACAAATTTGGGCTTTGGATTGGATTGGGCCTTATGATGCTCGGCAGTATTATACTCTTTATTAAAAAGGAATTTTTCTACATACCTAACAGAATGAAAATCCCTTCTGCAGAAGAAATATTGAAGGAGGAAGAAAACAGGTATTTAGAATTTAAATCATCGCTAAGATGGGATTACAGGCAAGAAAAAGTAAATCCTGAATTGGAAAAAGTCATCATGAAAACGATAGCGGCTTTTGGCAATACAGATGGTGGTATACTTTTGATTGGCGTGGATGATGACAAGAACATTCTTGGCCTGGAAAATGATTTCCAAACCTTAAAAAGAAATGATGCCGATTATTATGAAGTACATTTAAGAAATATTTTACATAAATTGATGGGCGTCAAATATGTCAGTAAATACATAAGAACAGAGTTTGAAAAGGTTGAAGATGAAAAACTAATCTGTAAAATTAAGGTCATTGCAGCAAAAGAGCCACTCTATCTGAAGTATACTAATAAGAATGGGCAGATAGAAGAAAAATTCTATGTAAGAAGTGGCAACTCCTCTCATGAAATCAAGTCAATTGCAGAGATCAACGATTATATCAATACTAAATTCAAATAAAAAAATGATTAGAAAACTTGAAATTAAATGTTTCCAATTTTCTATCATCCCATTTTGGGTTCTGGTCTTCTGCATATCCAGTCCTTTATCTGCCCAAGAGGCTGAAAATGTGGATAAAAAGGTAAAAGATAGCAGCAGCTACAATGATTATATTATTGATTACAAAAAGCGGTTTAATGTAAAACTTGAACTGAGTAATGATATCACTACTTACACTATGGTGAACAATGGTGTTGAATATGATTTAACACCCAATTTAAATCTCCGGTATGCCGTTGTATTCAGCTATAAATTTCTTTCTGTTCGAATCGGTATTCGTCCAAAGATAACGGATGAGCAGCAGGAGAAAAAAGGAGGTTCAGATACTTTCAGGTTTCGTCTTCAAATGCTTTTTGACAACTGGAATCATGTATTGGAATACAATATAGATAAAGGTTATTACGTCTCAAATACCAATAATTTTGTCCCTTTCGAAAATGATGTTCGACTTCAGTTTCCTGAAATGTCCTCCAATATCCTTTTTGGTAGTTCTTCTTATAAATTCAACAAGAACTATTCCATGCGAGCCTTTCAGTCACAAACTGAAATTCAGGCAAAAAGTGCCGGCTCTTTTATGCCAGGCATAAGCTATTCTTTTTATGGCATAACAGGCACAGAGGTGCTTAAAAATATAAATGGAGATCGAATTAACAGGGATTATTATAACGAATATAATGGCGCCAATTTAGCACTTAACATTGCCTACTATTACACTTTTGTATTTAAAAAATATTGGTTTGCAAATGCTTATGGCGTGCCAAGCGTAGGTATTGATTTTTACACAACTAAAATTTCAAGTCCAGAAGGGCAAATAAAAACGAACTCTACCCAAACATTCCTGGCCTTAAATTATGGTCTAGGGGGCGGTTATAATGGCGACAAAATATTCTTTGGAGGAGAAATTAAAAATCGCCTGACCAATGAAAAATATAGCTCAGAAAAAGTTCGTATTACACCAGAACAAAACCATTTCAGTATTTATTTTGGTTATAGGTTCAGAGCTCCTAAACCCATTAGCAAACCTGTTGATCTCATTGAGAACAAAGTCCCTATTTTAAAGGATGACCCTAGATAAAAATCAATGCTTACTTTTGATTAAAGTCTTTTTTGAAGACTAGACTTGACCCAATAGTTGATTTGCTTCAAAGTGGTCCTGAAAGAGCTTATTTAGCGATATTGACAACCCTTGTTTCACGAATAACTGTTACCCTTACTTGCCCTGGGTAGGTCATGTCATTTTGAATTTTCTGAGTAATATTGAATGACAATTCAGCAGCCTTCGTATCGTCAACTTTTTCACTTTCAACTATGACACGAAGCTCCCTTCCTGCCTGAATGGCATAAGCTTTTTGCACACCATTAAAAGAAAAAGCAACATCTTCGAGCTCCTTCAACCTTTGTATATATGAATCAACAACCTGCCTTCTCGCTCCTGGTCTTGCACCGGAGATGGCATCACAAACCTGAACGATTGGTGCATACAAGGATTTCATTTCGACTTCATCGTGATGGGATCCAATGGCATTAACCACATCTGGTTTCTCATTGTATTTTTCTGCCCATTGCATTCCTAAGATCGCATGAGGCAATTCAGTATCCGTATCCGGCACCTTTCCTATATCGTGAAGCAATCCTGCTCTTTTCGCAATTTTAGGGTTCAAGCCCATTTCAGATGCCATAACAGCACATAAATTAGCCACCTCCCTGGAATGTTGAAGTAAATTCTGTCCATATGAAGAACGGTATTTCATCCTTCCTACTGTTTTAATTAATTCCGGATGCAAGCCGTGAATACCTAAGTCAATAACTGCACGCTTACCTACTTCAATAATTTCTTCGTTTATTTCTTTAGTAGTCTTCGCTACAACCTCCTCAATTCTTGCAGGGTGAATTCTCCCGTCAGTAACCAATTTATGTAACGCTAATCGGGCCACTTCTCTTCGCACCGGATCAAAACAAGAGAGTATAATCGCTTCAGGCGTATCATCAACAATTATTTCAACGCCTGTTGTAGATTCTATAGCACGGATATTTCTTCCTTCTCTTCCTATGATTCTTCCTTTTACATCATCATTCTCAAGGTTAAACACAGAAACACAGTTGTCTATGGTCTGTTCTACACCAATACGTTGAATAGTGTTCAGTATGATTTTTTTAGCCTCTTGCTGGGCACCCATTTTAGCCTCTTCCAGTGTGCTTTGCATAAAAGCCATTGCATCACTTTTTGCTTCCTCTTTAAGCGTCTCTACTAATTCCTTTTTAGCTTCCGCAGCCGAAAGTCCTGAGAGCGTTTCTAACTGTTCCACCTGACGCTTATGCAACTTGTCAATTTCAGCTGTCTTTTTCTCAATATGCTCCAACCTGTTATGAAGATGCTTATTCCTTTCTTCTAAACTATTATTGACTTTTTTGTTTTTATCAAGCTCTTGAGACAGCTTTGACTCTTTATCTCTGATCCTCTTTTCAGATTCATTGATCTTCTTATCTCTCGAAATAATCACCTTTTCATGTTCCGATTTAAGCTCAATAAACTTTTCTTTGGCTTGTAATATTTTATCTTTTTTTATTCCATCTGCTTCAATTTTAGCCTCCTTCAGTATTGTTGCCGACTGTTCTCTAACATTTGTAAGCGTTGAAGATGCCTTCTTTTTTTCCAAAACCTTGGCAATTAAATAACCTAAAATCAAGGCTACAATTGCTATACTAAATGTTTCTATCATCATAATTTATATATAAAAAAAGCCTACATCGGTTACGGTTTTGTAAACTCCATTTAACAAGTTTAGGACTAACTTAAAGGTCAAGTATCCAATTTTAAAACGAACAAGTCGCTTAGTTAGGCACGCTTTCACTTTAAAAACTCATCCTTTTTAAATTGATAGTGTTGAGTTTAATAAACAAATAACTAATGTAGGCAGTAATTGTTATCTTTAAAAGAACTTAAACAAGGTG
>CAJQNF010000118.1 GCA_905479625.1 uncultured Flavobacteriaceae bacterium
GGTTTCATTTTGCAAATACTTCCCGGCCTTAGTGAGATATACCTTTTTATTGGACCTTTCAAACAATTCAAAACCCAGTTCTTGCTCTAATTGCTTGATCTGTCTACTCAAGCCTGGTTGTGAAATAAAAAGACGATCGGCTGCTTTTCTAAAATGAAGCTCCTCTGCAACCGCAAGAAAATATCTTAGATGTCGTAATTCAATTTGATTACTCATGGTTATCAATTATTGATTATAATGGTATTATAAAGCATCAAATATAGTCGTAAATTTGATACAATCAAATATCAAGGATATGTTCAAATACGGATTAGATCATCTTACTGTGGGCAAGATAATTTCCATACTTCATGGAGAATTAAAAGCTACTATTTCAAGTGAGACGGAAGAAAGGATCAAGACATCTCATGAGATCGTTTTAAAAACAGCGCTAAAAGACAAGGCCGTTTATGGCATCAATACGGGTTTTGGCCCACTCTGTGATACCATTATCTCAAAAAATGATACTACCGAATTGCAACGTAAGATCCTTCTGAGTCATTCTGTGGGTGTAGGAGCTCCTATTGACAAGGACCTGGCCAAACTCATGCTGATTTTAAAAATTCATTCCCTGGCACAAGGATATTCCGGGATATCAATGGCTGTGTTGGAAAGAATTCAGTGGCATATTGAACAAGACATTATTCCGATAGTTCCGGAGCAAGGTTCGGTGGGTGCTTCAGGAGATCTGGCACCCTTATCACATCTCTTTCTTCCGCTTATTGGAGAAGGAAAAGTGATGTATAAAAATAAGGTTAAAAAAACAAAAAAGGTTTTGGAAAAAGAAGGCTTAGCGCCTTTGAATTTACACCCAAAAGCCGGATTGGCACTGATCAATGGGACACAATTTATTTTGGCACATGCTGTCATGTGCGTCGATAAATTATACAACTGTTTGTCTCATGCGGATCTTATAGGAAGCCTTATGATAGAGGGACTCATGGGTTCACAAATGCCTTTTCATGAACAACTGCATCAAACCAGGCCATACAAAGGTAATATGCATGTGGCAAAAAGGATCAATAAATTTCTTCAAGGCTCTGAAATAGGTAAATCTCATCTCTTTTGTGGAAAGGTGCAAGATCCTTATTCATTGAGATGTATGCCACAAGTTCATGGAAGCTCCAGAAATGCCTGGCTTCATTTAAAAGAATGTGTCGAAATCGAACTTAATTCGGTAACTGACAATCCGGTGATCATTTCTGATGAGTTGATCATTAGTGGAGGAAGTTTTCACGGACAACCCCTGGCATTACCGTTGGATTATGCCTGTTTGGCTGCTGCTGAAATTGGCAGTATATCAGATCGCAGAACATATCTTTCTTTAGAAGGAAAATATAAAGGTACACCTCGACTGCTTATGGAGGATACGGGCCTTAATTCAGGATTTATGATCCTGCAGTACACCTCAGCGGCATTGGTGAGTGAAAACAAAGGTTTGTGTTTCCCTTCAAGTGCCGATAGTATACCAACATCATTGGGCCAGGAGGATCACGTAAGTATGGGTTCCATTGGAGGAAGGAAGGCCTTGCGCGTGATTGATAATCTTGAAAAAATTCTGGCTATAGAATTATTATGTGCAGCTCAGGCATTTGATTTTAGAAAACCTCTAAAATCCAGTGAAGTTCTTGATGACATTCATGATACAATCAGGGAAAAAATCGACTTTGCTACAGAAGATAGAATTTTTTCAATCGACATAGAAAAAGCCATTGAATTGATCAAAGAAAGAGAGCTTTTGTCGACAGCTTCATTTCACGCTGATACCTATAGCGAATACGACAATTTATTTGAATCATATTAAGCCTTTTAAAGATGATGAACAGTAAAGACTTCCAACGGCAAATTCAACAGGGCATCCCAGAGAACCTACCCTCAAAAAGGGCTTATCCTAAAGGAGTGAACAGGGCCCCAAAAAGAAAAGACATTCTAAATAAGGAAGAAAAAAAGTTGGCCCTAAGAAATGCATTGCGATACTTTCCATCCCAATGGCATGATGAACTTGCAAAGGAGTTTCTTGATGAGCTTAAAACCTATGGCAGGATTTATATGTACCGCTTTAAACCAGAGTATGAGATCTATGCAAGACCGATAGAGACATATCCTGCAAAAAGCGAAAAAGCAGCAGCGATCATGTTGATGATCCAAAACAACCTTGACCCCGCCGTTGCCCAGCATCCTGAAGAACTGATCACCTATGGTGGTAATGGTGCCGTTTTTCAAAATTGGGGACAATACTTGCTCACCATGCGTTACTTGTCTGAAATGACAGATGAGCAAACGCTTCATATGTACTCAGGACATCCCATGGGTCTATTCCCATCAAGCAAGGATGCTCCTATGGTTATTGTGACCAATGGAATGATGATTCCTAATTATTCAACACCAGATGATCTGGAAAAATACAATGCGCTAGGCGTCACACAATACGGGCAAATGACGGCAGGCTCTTTTATGTATATTGGGCCTCAGGGAATTGTTCACGGAACAACCATTACCCTAATGAATGCTTTTAGAAACATTCTTACTAAAGGTGAGAATTCAAAGGGTAAGATATTTTTAACCTCTGGATTGGGCGGTATGAGCGGAGCGCAACCCAAGGCTGGTGATATTACGGAATGTATTACTGTTTGTGCAGAGGTCAATGAAAAGGCAGCCGTTAAAAGGCATGAGCAAGGCTGGGCCAGTATTTTGATCAAAGACATTGATGAATTGGTGAAAAGGGTAAAAAAAGCGCAATTGGATCAGGAAGTCTTATCAATTGCTTTTCATGGAAATATTGTTGACGTTTGGGAAAAGTTTGATCGTGAAAATATTTTTGTACATGTTGGTTCAGATCAAACCTCTCTTCACAATCCTTGGTCAGGGGGTTATTATCCTGTAGGCCTCAGTTTTGAAGAAGCAAACGAACTGATCAGCACGGATCCAATTCTTTTTAAAGAAAAAGTACAGGAGTCTTTAAGAAGGCAGGCTGAATCGATTAACAAACATGCTGCAAAAGGGACTTATTTCTTTGATTATGGAAATGCTTTCTTATTAGAAGCTTCCCGCGCCGGAGCGGATGTTATGGGAGAAAAACAAGGTGAATTCAGGTATCCAACCTATGTGCAAGATATTCTCGGACCCATGTGTTTTGATTATGGTTTCGGGCCATTCAGATGGGTGTGTACTTCAGGAAACCCTGAAGACCTGGACAAGTCTGATCATATCGCAATGGAAGTACTTTCTGACATACAAAAAACTGCTCCCCAAGAGATCCAGCTTCAGATGAATGATAACATCATTTGGATCAAAAACGCTAAAAAAAACAAGTTAGTCGTAGGGTCTCAGGCTCGGATTCTTTATGCTGATGCGGAAGGTAGGGCCAAAATTGCAGCTGCATTCAACGATGCAATTGCGAAGGGCCATATTTCTGCACCGATTGTTCTTGGAAGGGATCACCACGATGTAAGCGGTACTGACTCACCGTACCGGGAAACGAGCAATATCTATGACGGAAGCCAATTCACGGCAGATATGTCTATTCATAATGTTATTGGAGATAGCTTTAGAGGCGCCACCTGGGTATCAATTCACAATGGCGGCGGTGTTGGTTGGGGAGAAGTCAGTAACGGAGGATTTGGCATGGTTCTGGACGGCACTAAGGAAGCTGATCGTCAGCTACGCTCTATGTTATTCTATGATGTAAACAATGGTATTGCAAGAAGAAGCTGGGCCAGAAATAAAGAAGCGCTATTTGCTATTAAAAGAGAAATGGACCGATCCCCAAATTTAAAAGTTACGCTCCCTAATTTGGTAGAAAATGATATTTTAGATGATTTAGATATATAAAAAAAGCACCCATAAATATGATGGGTGCTTTTTTTGTTCTCGGGTAAGCGTTTATTTTTTAATAGAACAGCCTATTGCTTTGGTACTTGCCACATCAATTGGGCTTCCTTTGATCAAGGCATCAACAGCATTTTCAGCATATTTTGTCTTAACAGCTCCTGCATTTCTTGCGCTATCATCTATTGAACCAATGTATTTCACAACAAGTCCATTATCTTCCTTATTCAAAATATAGACATGAGGCGTTTTTGAAGCACCATACTTAGGATATATTTTCTGACCGTCATCAAATAAATAAGGGAACTTGAAGCCCTTTTCCTTTGCCCTTACTTTCATCAAATCGAAGCTATCTCCTTCAGAAGATTCAGGGTTATTAGGGTTAATCGCAATCACAGGATAGCCTACATCCTTATATTTTTCATTAAGTGCTATAATCCTATCTTCATTGGCAACTGACACAGGGCAGGTATTACAAGTAAAAATTACAATGAATCCTTTAGCTTCATCAAAATCAGCCATTGAAACCATTTTCCCATCAACATCCTTCAGTTTAAAATCTTCGGCTACATCTCCAATCTGATAACTCAATATTATTTTTGAAATTCCCGTATCAACTCCGGTAAAAGCAAAAACTGAAAAAATTGTGGAAAGAGCTATCGTACATAACAGTAAAAAATAATGCTTGTTTTTCATAATACTATATATTTTTAAATTTTAATATTTCGTCTTCTAATTCTTCCTGAGAAAATGACTTCTCATAAAATATTCTTTTATCACCATTTATAATTAGTGTTGCAGGAATTGCCCCGGACCAGGTTGAATCAACCTTTGGGATCCATTCATTTTCATAGGGATCATCTAAAAGCACTACTTGTGATTGTATATTATTATTTCTTACAAATGGAATTAACTGGCTTTCCAACTTCTCAGGAAAATCAAGACTCACCAAAATAACCCTGACATCTTCTATGTATTTGGTCCGTGCAGCTTCAAAATAAGGAAGCTCTTTTATACATGGCTTACACCAGGTGGCCCAGAAATTAACCACTAACGTTTTGTTGGTATTCGAAGACAAAAACGATTCCAATTGATCAAAATTATACACCTCTATTTCAGCATTTTCTGAGACTATGGTATTGACATTTTCTTTTTCCTTTTTAGTGCAAGAAATCAGAAGCAGCAGGCTAATCATAAAGATAAAATGTTTCATTTTAAGGAGATCTATAGAAACAAATTTAAAGAATCATCCCTCTCAATATGATCTTCAAATGAATTTTATCAAAACTTTAACTTCAAAAAAAGTATAAAATGGAGCTCTTAAAAAATATTGAAAACACAATAGATACAATAAATCGCTAGTCACCAACAAATTGCTCAGTGCTTTTCAATAATGTCTCAGAAATTTTAAGTTCTATTCTTGAATTATCATCGCCCATAGGAACTGTTAACTTCCAGAGTTGTGATTCATAAAAGACTAAAACTGTTTTTCAAATCATTTATTGACATGGTGATTGATGAAATTAATATATCTTCACATTGGTTTTTAACATAGAAAAAAACTAAAAAACAGCCTTAAAAATGCGTTGGATACTAAAACAAAATCCTGATTCCAATAAAACAGAAGAGCTATCAAAATCTCTTGGTATTGATCCTGTTTTGGGTAGTATTCTGGTTGAGAGAGGTGTAGATAATTTTGACAAGGCTAAACATTTTTTTAGACCATCCTTGGATGATCTTCATGACCCTTTTTTGATGAAAGACATGGAAAAAGCGGTAGACAGAATCCATCTGGCTATGGCCGAAAAACAAAACATTATGATCTATGGAGATTATGATGTTGACGGTACAACCGCGGTATCATTAGTGTATGATTATTTAAGAACCCGCTATGCAAATATTGCCACTTATATACCTGACAGATATAAAGAAGGTTATGGGGTTTCTATCTCGGGGATAGATTTTGCCGAAGATAATGACGTGAGTTTGATTATCGCTTTAGACTGCGGAATCAAAGCATTGGATAAAATAACCTATGCAAAAGAAAAAGGAATTGATTTCATCATCTGTGATCACCATCGTCCCGGGGATATACTTCCAGATGCAGTCGCTGTTTTAGATCCCAAAAGAAATGATTGCTTTTACCCTTATGATGAACTGTGTGGCTGTGGTATTGGTTTTAAACTAATTCAGGCGTTAGGACAAGTAAACGATCAAAATATTGATGACTTTATTCCTTATCTAGACTTGGTCGCTACAGCAATTGCAGCTGATATTGTGCCACTTACAGGTGAAAACAGAATTCTTAGTTTTTTCGGATTAAAGGTGATCAATCGAAATCCTCGTCCGGGAATTAAAGCATTAGTACAAGAAGTTAAAAAAGAATCCCTGGATATTACAGATGTCGTCTTTATTATTGCTCCAAGAATTAATGCTGCAGGAAGAATCAAGCACGGATCATTTGCTGTTGAATTACTCACCGAAAAAAATATAGAAAAAGCCCTTGCATATGCCACATCAATCAATGCTTACAATTCAGAAAGAAAGGAGCTGGATAAACTGATCACCAAAGAAGCGCTGCAACAAATAAAGGACCTAAAAGAAGAGCAAACCTACACATCCGTTGTTTATAAAGAGAACTGGCATAAAGGTGTTATTGGAATCGTAGCGTCAAGACTTATTGAACAATACTATAGACCAACACTCGTTTTTACTAAAAGTGGGGATAAATTAGCTGCTTCAGCTCGATCCGTAAAAGGCTTTGATGTATATAATGCTTTAGAACAATGTAGTGATCTTATTGAACAATTCGGAGGGCATAAATATGCTGCCGGTCTTACCTTAGATCCCAAAAATTACCAAAAATTCAAAGAAAAATTCGAGACCGTAGTAAAGGATACTATTCCAAAGGAATTATTGGAACGACAACTACAGATTGATGCCGAAATATACCTTTCCAATATCAATTCGAAATTTCATAGAATTTTGAAACAACTGGGGCCTTTCGGGCCACAAAATATGAAACCGGTTTTTACCGGAAGCGGACTAAGGGATAATGGTTATGGACGTAGAATTGGAACAGATGGGAATCATCTGAAATTAAGTATTGTCACTGGTGCTGATCAAAAAACGTATAGTGCTATCGGATTTGGCCTAGGAGACAAATTTGATCTGATTTCTTCTGGTAATCCTTTTAAAGCTGCTTTTACCATTGAAGAAAATCATTGGAACGGGATAACCAGCCTGCAACTTAACATAAAGGATCTAAAGGAAGATCTTTAATTAATATTTGAGGTGTTTGAGGTCCTTAATCGTTTGCATAGGATCTTGGCTTTTGAATACAAAGCTCCCTGCTACCAATGCATTGGCTCCTGTTACAACAAGTTTTTCTGCATTTTTATCATTTACCCCTCCGTCAATTTCTATGATTGCATTTGATCCGGATTTCTCTATCAATGCTTTAAGTTGACTTATCTTTTTATAAGTGTTTTCTATAAAACTTTGACCTCCAAACCCCGGGTTTACACTCATAATCAAAACAAGATCAAGGTCTTTTATAATATCTTCTAAAACTGCTACGGGTGTATGTGGATTGAGAGAGACTCCTGCTTTCATTCCTTCTAATTTTATCGCTTGAACGGTTCTATGTAAATGTTTACATGCCTCATAATGAACCGTTAAAATATCTGCTCCAACTTTTTTAAAATCTTTTATAAATCTGTCGGGATCGACGATCATCAAATGCACATCCATAATTTTGGTAGCATGCTTTTTGATGGCCGCTATAACAGGCATACCGTAAGAGATGTTCGGCACAAAAACACCGTCCATGACGTCTATGTGAAACCAATCTGCTTCACTTTGGTTGACCATTTCAATATCTCTTTGTAAATTGGCAAAATCAGCTGCCAGTATAGAAGGTGCAATAATGTGTGACATGAATATGTTTTTTACAAAACTAACACAAAAAATAAAAAGCCTGCGAATAATCGCAGGCTTTTTAAAAATCTATTTGTTTTATTTTCTAACCAAGGTATGTTCTCAATATCTTGCTTCTTGAAGTATGTTTTAATCTTCTAATGGCCTTTTCCTTTATTTGTCTCACTCTCTCACGCGTAAGATCAAAGGTTTCTCCAATTTCTTCAAGTGTCATTGGGTGTGCATCTCCTAAACCAAAGTAAAGTTTTACAACATCCGCCTCTCTCGGGGTTAATGTTTCCAAAGCCCTCAAGATTTCTACTTTTAATGATTCATGCAATAAACTCTTATCAGGATTTGGTGATTCTCCCGAATTCAAAACATCATAAAGATTCGAGTCTTCTCCCTCAATTAGAGGAGCGTCCATTGATACGTGACGACCTGAATTCTTCATAGATTCCTTTACGTCACTAACGGTCATGTCCAATTCCTTTGCGATTTCTTCCGCAGAAGGAGGTCTTTCATTTTCTTGCTCTAATCTTGCAAAAGTCTTATTGATCTTGTTGATCGAACCAATTTTATTTAACGGTAATCTTACAATTCTTGACTGCTCAGCCAAAGCTTGTAAAATAGATTGTCTGATCCACCATACTGCATATGAGATAAACTTAAAACCTCTGGTTTCGTCAAACCTTTTGGCCGCCTTGATCAAACCTAAATTACCTTCATTGATTAAATCCGGTAAAGTCAATCCTTGGTTTTGGTATTGTTTCGCTACAGAAACTACAAATCTTAAATTGGCCTTAGTTAATTTCTCTAAGGCTATCTGATCTCCTTGTTTTATTTTTTGCGCCAATTCAACTTCCATGTCGGCTGTAATTAAATCAACCTTACCGATTTCTTGCAAATACTTGTCCAATGAAGCAGTTTCACGATTCGTAACCTGCTTAGTTATTTTAAGTTGTCTCATTAAAAATTTGGAATTTTAGTTTAAAAAGTTTTATCGTCTACTACTTATACGTACGAAATACATTAAATGTTACAAAACGTCAAAAAAAAAAACCTCAAAAAATTAATTTTGAGGTTTTCTATTATGATATAAGAGTTATAATTAATCTCTTCTTCTATCGTCTCTACGCTTATCACGTCCACCACTTCTGTTGTCGCGTCCACCTCTGTCATTTCTTTCTCTTGGTGGTCTTTCAACAAAGCCTTCTGGTTTTGGTAAAATTGCCTTACGAGATACTTTTTCTTTGCGCGTTCTTGGATCTTGTCCAAAATACTTCACATCAAAAACATCTCCCATATTCACAACGTCAGAAACTTTTTCTGTACGTTCCCAAGCCAATTCACTTACGTGTAATAAAACCTCGTTTCCTGGCGCATCCATATATTCTACAACAGCACCAAAATCAAGCATTTTAATAACTTTTACTTCGTAAACGTTACCAACAGTTGGTTTAAATAATAAAGAATCTATTTTTGCCATAACAGCATCAATACCTTCAGAACCTACCCCTAAAATTTCAACGATACCTTCTTCAGTTACCGGATCTTCATTAATAACAATTGTAGTATCAGTTTCTTTTTGCATTTCCTGAATTACTTTTCCACCAGGGCCAATTAAAGCTCCAATAAATTCATTAGGAACTCTGCGCGTAACCATAGTTGGCGCATGTTCTTTAACGCTTTCAGCAGGAGCAGAAATAGTATCTGTGATCTTGCCTAAAATATGTAAACGACCTTCACGAGCTTGTTTTAGTGCATTCACTAAAATCTCATAACTCAGTCCTTTAATTTTAATATCCATTTGACAAGCAGTAATTCCTTCAGAAGTACCAGTTACTTTAAAGTCCATATCACCTAAGTGATCTTCATCACCTAATATATCAGACAATACTGCATAACGATCACCATCAGAAATTAATCCCATAGCAATACCAGAAACAGGGCGTTTCATTTTTACCCCAGCATCCATTAATGCCATTGTACCAGCACAAACAGTTGCCATAGAAGAAGAACCGTTAGATTCTAGTACTTCAGATACAACACGCACTGTATAAGGGCAATCTTCAGGAATCATTCCTTTTAATCCACGTTGTGCTAAGTTACCATGACCAACTTCTCTTCTAGAAGTTCCTCTTAATGGTCTAGCTTCACCTGTACAAAAAGGAGGGAAGTTATAATGT
>CAJQNF010000119.1 GCA_905479625.1 uncultured Flavobacteriaceae bacterium
ATCGTTCTCCCTCCCGTATTGTTCATATTAGATCCCGGACCCCAATCTACCAGCACCATGTCCAGATCCCCATCATGATCTACATCTCCCAGCTCCAAGTCACCAACACTGGCTTTGATATTTGGCAGATGTGAGGAAGTAACATTTTTAAACTTTCCATTTCCTAGCCCCATATATAATTGACTTTGCGTTTGGTAAGTAGTACCAAGGATAATGTCGGGGACATCATCATTATTGATGTCGCGCACTTTGATGACCCTTGAAATGAACTTATCCTCTCCAAAAATTTGGCTGGTGATTTCCTGAAATTTCTTCTCAGGACCTTGGTTGATAAAAACACGACTGGATTCTAAAGCCCCAGGTGCTGAATAATTGCCTCCATTGGCAAAGAGCATATC
This sequence comes from uncultured Flavobacteriaceae bacterium, assembly GCA_905479625.1. Taxonomy (GTDB): domain Bacteria; phylum Bacteroidota; class Bacteroidia; order Flavobacteriales; family Flavobacteriaceae; genus Lutimonas. The sequence goes on from CAJQNF010000119.1 coordinate 399, forward strand.
TAATTGCTGGTCACCATTGATATCTGCTACTTCGACTCTGTTGGTCCATTCTTTTGTGACTGGAAGATAAACTTCTGTTTTATCGACCCATAGCTCCTGGTGACCATCAACTTTTACAGCATCAACTTGAGTAACCTCTTTTTCGCAGGACAATAATGTTAGTCCTATGTATATGAGAAAAAGTCTATTTAGTTTGATCATATATTTGAGTTTTTAAACAGACCTTTAAAATACTCATTTATTTTAGTCTAATGAGTTGATTTATTTATCACTGTAAAGTCAAATTGGTCAAGACAGTTATTGAATACTCTTATGAACTTCAGGAAGATAACCTTTAGAAAAGGTCTTTACATATGATTGAGGCGTTAAAACAATGACCTGTTTATTTTCATGGGGAGCTATATCCGATTCAGTGTATCCTGAATAAGACCATTCAAATAATTTACTTTCCCAGATTAGATAGGCTTTTGAATTGATGTCTATCATGGTGCCATCCGGAAGAGAATTTAAGGTTGAGGGATAAGTTACTTTTTGCTTATTTGAGATTCTTTCCTCATGAATAATGTTATCCATGTTTGGCGCTGAAGTTTTTTTTCCCAGAAGTTTTTCACCATTCGCTTCTAGCCACTTTTCCTTAAACTCATTATACCTGATTCTTCTACACTCTGCACAAGGTCTATGCCCTGCAGAGAAAGCTGTTGCCTCATCAAGGAAGAATAATTCAGTATACCTCTTAGGAGACATGACTATCCTTTTGCGGTCTTTAAACTCCAATAAACATGTTACCCATCCTTTGATTATATATGAGGCAACAATTTGTTGGTTTTCATTATGCAGAACACCTCTGTTTCCAAGAAACAGGCCTCTTGATTTGACAGCATTGATATTCCCCCAGGGATCTACTTTGTTTTGATAAGGCATTTTACTTAAAATTTTTTACTAAAGATAGTAGAGATTGTTTAGACTCTCAAGATATTGGGAATAAGTTATTTGCTTCCAAAACGTTCCTGTTACGAGACAAATAATTTCGGGAAAACGAAACAAATTAAAAAAAGGGTAGTAACTTTATTATTAAATTACTGAAATGCTTTTTCAAAGAGATAAATTACAAGAAATCCTTGTTGCATTGGATTCAGTAATTGACAGAATTTCTGAATTTGAGCACAAGTACAAAACCCAACTAAATAGGGTCCATCCAAATTATGCCCATAGTGCAAAAAATTTGGTGCACTATTTAGCCCTGCGCTCCTTTAACATAAATATTTTTCAGGATAAACTTGAGGATATAGGGTTGCCTATGACTCTGGAATCTCAAAACAATATTTTATATGGCCTACTGAATTTCAGAACCGTCATCAATAGTTTGATGAATAATGAAATATTTGATGAAGAACAGGCGTATATAAACAATAAGCAGGTTAAAAAAATTCTAAAAAAAAATCACAAGGCACTTTTTGGAAAAATAAGAAATAAAAGAAAAACAGCCATTTTAGTTACCCAACCTTCTGAAGCCGCAAGTCATAAACAATTTACAAAATCGCTTTTAAAACAAGGAATGGACTGTGCCAGAATAAACTGTGCGCATGATGATGAAATTATTTGGAAACAAATAATTGATCACATAAAAGCAAATGGAAAGCACTGTAAAATTATGATGGATTTAGGAGGTCCAAAGCTGAGAACAGGTAAGATGAAACCCGGGCCTAAAGTCATTCACATTAAGCCAAAAAAAAACACATTGGGGCAGGTAAAAGAACCAGCTAAGATCTGGCTGGCTCCATACGGTATTAGGCCCCCAAAGGGCAAAGAATTTGATGTGATCATTCCTGTAAACAAAAAATGGCTTCGAAAAACGAAAAAGGGTTCTTATATTATTTTTAGAGATTCACGTGATAAAAAGTGTAAAATTAAGATCGATGCCAAAGAGGGGAGAGGTCGTTGGGGATCATGCAGTGATTCAGCTTTTGTAACGACAGGAACTTTATTCAATGTGTTTGTTGAAAAGAAATCAACTTCTGAAATCCATTCTGTTCAAGAATTATTACCATTAGAAGAAGTCATCTTTTTATTTGAAGGTGATTTGCTGAGGTTAGATAAAAAAGCTATTCTCGGTGAACCCACGGTTTATGATGGAGAAGGTGATTTAAAAAAAATAGCGCATATATCCTGTACTTTACCAGAGATTTTTGACAATGTAAAATCCGAAGAACAGGTTTATTTTAATGATGGTAAAATTGAAGGGATTGTAAGAGAACTCCATTCGAATCATTTAATTATTGAAATTACCAATGCGAAAAAAAAAGGAGGAAAACTGAAGGCTGATAAAGGCATAAATTTCCCAAATAGTAATTTAGGCGTAAGTGGATTGACTAAAAAGGATAAAGCAGATTTAAAATTTGTTGTGAAGCATGCAGATACGGTCAATTTGTCGTTTGTTAATAATAAGCAAGATGTTGAGGAATTGCTCAATGAGTTAAAAAAATTAAAGGCGCATATGGGGATCGTTTTAAAAATTGAAACGAAAGAAGGCTATCGAAATTTACCTGGAATTTTGTTAAAAGCAATGGAGAATTATCCTATTGGGGTGATGATTGCGAGAGGAGATTTAGCCATAGAAACTGGTTGGAAAAATTTCGCCATTATCCAGGAAGAAATACTACAGCTTTGCGACGCAGCGCATTTACCTGATATATGGGCAACACAAGTTTTAGATAATTTGGCCAAGAAAGGAATACCTACAAGAGCGGAAATTACTGACGCCGCGATGGCTCAACGTGCAGACTGTGTCATGTTGAATAAAGGGCCTTATATAGAAAAGGCAGTTAGAATGCTCGATAAAGTAATTCGTAAGATGCAGCGGATTCAAAAGAAAAAAATTACGATATTACCTAAGTTGGAGTTTAGCGAAAATTTCTAATAGAAACGTGACAACCAGAAGAGACCTTTTAATGAGCCATCCCTGTAAACCTATGTTGCTAAAGCCCCCACTTTATTGCGCTGTATGCACAGACTTGGCTATGTGTAATTGAGCAATTTAACGAAATGATGAATCAAAGAATAGTATGAAAAAGAAACAAACGAAACGAATACTCAGAATAGTATTAATTATGGCTAGTATAGCCTCTTTGTGGTTCGTACCATGGATATTGGTGAAGGCTTGGATCTTGCCACTGCCTGATTCAGTTCAAGAACAGCTAGAACAAGGCATTGATCATGGATTAGACGGAATGATTGTTTACATAGACCAAGCTGGAAAAGCACCAGAATTGTATGCCGCAGGCTGGAATGACCGAAAAAATAAAATACCAGCCGACCCGGAAGCACTATTCAAGATTGGTAGTATTAGCAAGTTATATCTTGCTGTTGCTGTCACCAAATTAGTTAAAGAAAATCGTTTGTCTTTAGATAAAACGCTGGCTGATTACTTGCCGGAATTAGACGGAAGGATTGAAAATGCAGATAAAATTACATTGAGATTGATGGTGCAACATCGGAGTGGCATTCCGAATTTTACTGATATCCCTGGCTATTGGGAAGATACATCGAAAGGCAATAAGGAAACACTTGAATTAGTACTGGATATGCCTGCTGACTTTGAACCTGATAGAAAATATAGTTACTCAAACACGAATTATTTGTTGATAGGCGAAATTCTTGATAAAACGTTGGGAAATAGCCATCATCAGTTTATCAAGACTGAAATTTTGATACCACTTGAACTGAACAATACGTACAGTTTACTTAGTGAAGTGGATATAGACCATGTAATGAGTGGCTATTATGTAGGGTATGATGACGATATAAAGTTTAATGATTTTATAAACCCGGCAGGCTCAATGATATCGACAGCAGAGGATGTGGGTATATTCATTAGGGAATTAAACGATGGCTCATTATTTGACGAAGGCGAACAAGAAATTTATTCTTCTATTTATCAATATGAACACACAGGATTATTACCGGGATACTCTAGCATTGCCAAGTATCACAAAGATATTGATGCGGTCATTGTTCAGTTTGCAAATACAAGTGGTGGATACACTTGGAATTTATCGGAAATCGTATATAAACGTATTGTAAAAATAGTGAGAAAAGCTCATAACGGTGAGTAAAAATATTAGCCTTGACCGTTGTAAATCTGCAAATTGCTTAGCCTTTGTATTATTTCTTGTATCCTATTTTTGTAACTGGTTTTTCTTTCTTCTCGATTAATTCATCTAAGTATTGAAAAACAATCTCAATGTTTTTATTCTGGCTGGATAGTTTCCTTTCTATTTTCTCCATTCGTAACAATAAGTCTTTATTGTTAAAGAGCATTTCTCTTATCTTGGTAAATACTCTAATAATTTTAATGTTTACGGCGATTGCTTTTGGGCTATTTAGAACACTTGATAACATTGCAACTCCTTGTTCCGTAAAAACATATGGAGCATATCGTAACCCCATTTTGTTTGAAGAATTGGAGGTGACAAATTGGCTCCTCCAATTTGCAAATTCCTCTTTAGTGAGTTCAAACATAAAATCTTCTGGAAAGCGATTTGTATTCCTTTTTACTTGTCTTTTTAAATACTTTGTTTCAACTCCGTAGAGTTCTGCTAAATCACTATCTACCATTACTTTTTGTTCTCTAATCAAGTAGATTTTGCTTG
>CAJQNF010000120.1 GCA_905479625.1 uncultured Flavobacteriaceae bacterium
TTTTTTTGTAAATTTTATTTCATTAATTTTTGCTTTACTGTTCTTTGTAAAAGCAACTAAAGTTTTAAAGGATTTTGAAAATACAGCAGTTTTATTCGGAATTTTATTAGATTTCCAATTAGAATTAGAATCCCATAAATTATTTTCTGGTTTAGATTTCCACTGAGAAGAATCGGTTGTGTTAGACATATTTCTGGCTTTTTAATTCAATTTACATCCATTTGAGATCTGATTGGAGATCATCAATGACGACTATTTGTTAGAAAAGTCGAAGTTTTCTAATAAGAAGTGTAGGTTCTATGTTCTCGAAGATATGAAAATTATTGTTAAATTTAATTCATATGAGTTTCTAACTTTTCATTATGGGTGGCCATGCCAACTTTGTCATAGGGCGATTACTACAAGATATTCTTGCCCTTGTAAATGTCCTAACCTTAACCCTCCAACTGTATCCATTTCCACATAAACATTCAGTTGTAATAGGATCGCAGTCATTTCCTGAATAATTATTAGTATAATACCAAATAGGACCATCAATAAGAGCCCAACGATTTCCACAATAACATGCGTCCATCGCTATAGCTTCTAAGGAAGCCTCGGCCATACGTTGATATACTTGTTGCATATCTTTGGGTTTTGCGTTTTCTCTATAATCATCAATTAGTTCTTGAGTGATATAGGAAAAATCAAATAATTCAACCTTGAAATCAGGATCATTTTTGCTTAATTCGATTATTCCTTTTTTTGTGTTCTCAATGACTTCGTTTAAAGTCGATAATTTTTCAGCCATAAATTAAATTTTTAAGGAGGTTAATCTGTTTAAGTTAATAAGAAAATCAATTTAATTTTGGGACTCACTATAAATACCTGAAAACCACTAGTTTTTAACACTTGCTAGAATTAATAAAAAGTCAAATACTTTTGGACGAAGAGTAGATATTCTTATTCGAAGAGTAGATATTTTTTATCAAGCAACAATACAATGAAAATTTGAGAGTTAAGTATTTCTTAACTACTTGAATTAAAATTTAACTCAAAACGTCAAATGTCATTAAAACACAATCAAAAAGTGATTGAATTTCGATTTGAAAGACTATTTCGATAATCTTTAAGAGAGCATAAGAAATGAAGTAAAGTAATACCAAGTATTGGAATATGGCGTTACAGGAAATGATTTATAAATTAGGGGAATGAAAACCTTCAACCAAGATTATTGAAGACATTTAATTACTTACTTTCATTGTATGGAAATGAAAAGTCCAAAAAGTTTTAAATAACAGCTTTTATTTTGAAAGTTTTATTGATAGGGAATTCATTTTCATATTATAATCTCTTCAGTTTACTCTTCTAAACAAAATAATCATACCGTTTATCGTGTCATTTCCTTTGCTGAAGCACAATAAACAACCTAACCAACTATTTACAAGTTGATTAGGCTTATTATCTTGTGACCCCGACAGGATTGCTTTCAGCATCTTTTGATCTCAAAATTCCGAGTAAAAGCTGCAATTTACAATTGCAGAACCTTTTTTTGTTTCAGTTCTTATTCTAATAAAATTCGAAACATACTGAAACAAAAAAAGCTTAGCACTTTGTACTAAGCTTTTACTCTTGTGACCCCGACAGGATTCAAACCTGTAACCCTCAGAGCCGAAATCTGATGCGCTATTCAGTTGCGCCACGGGGCCAATATATGATGTTTACTTTTTTTATTCTTAACTCAATAGTTGTTTAACGACCATTGATATGGCTTTTCCATCTGCTTTACCAGCCAATTGTTGTGAGGCCATTCCCATCACCTTACCCATGTCTCTCATAGAGCTTGCTCCGGTTTGACTAATAATAGCTTCGATAGCTGCTTTTAATTCTTCCTCTCCCATTTGGGCAGGTAGAAATTGTTCCAAAATCTTTGCTTGAGCTATTTCAGGTTCAGCAAGGTCCATTCTGTCTTGTTCTTGAAAGATGGCTGCACTGTCTTTTCTTTGTTTCACTAATTTCTGAACGATTTTGATCTCATCGTCTTCACTCAGTTCAACACTACCTCCACTTGTATTCGCTAGAAGAAACGCTGATTTCAATGCTCTCAATGATTCAAGGGCCACTGTATCTTTTGCCTTCATCGCAACTTTCATCTGATCCATTACCTGGCTTTGTACACTCATAATCGAAAAATTTAGGGGCACAAATATACTAAAAACAATCAGGGTATTTTTGTCCAATTCACGAATTATTTTCCCTTTCCAAGTCCTTAAGCACTTCATATACTTTATAGCTTTCAAATCCTTTCCTTAAAAGAAAATCTGCCACCTTTTTACGCTTTTTATATAGGTCTGTTTCGTGTACACTTAAAAACCGCTTTCTACTCACTTCCATAAATGTTTTCTCGTACTCTTCCTGTGGAATTTCACTCAGACCTGCCTTAATATTATACGGTGATATCTCTTTTTGTTTCAACTCTCGTTCTATCCGTTGACGACCCCATTGTTTGATTCTAAATTTACCCCTGGCAAAGCTCCGTGAAAACCGTTCTTCATTCAAGAAATCATGTTCGATTAAATGCAAAAATATGACTTCACGTGCTTCAGGAATCATCCTCATCTCTTTCAGCTTCCTGTCTATTTCCTGATGACAACGGTCTTGATAAGCGCAATATCTTTCCAGTGATCGTTTGGCTTCTTCTACAGTAAATGTTAACTTTTTTTCACTCATGTTATAAAATGATGTATTCCAAAAGTACTCTCATCTGATAATTTTTCCAAAACTAATCTGCTTTATCATGCTGAAGTACTACCTATGTCTCTATTTATTACTTTATCTGGTCCAGACCTTCGCCCAAAATTCTGCAATTGCTAAACATGGGTTTGAAGAAAAGGGAGATTCCTGGCCCATTGAATTTATCTCAACCCCACCATGCTCCCAACAGGATGACACCTGGAATTACCATACAATTCTTGGAAACATACTACCCATAGAAGGCAACTACTTTTGGGGAATTCAAGACCTCAATGGAAATTGTGGTTCATCTGATTTTGAATATATTGAATTCACTTCATTTAACATTGCTGATTTCAGAAATGTAACACTCTCTTTTAATGTTATGGTTCAGGGCTATGATAACGGTGATGATATGAAATATGAACTATGGCTGGACGGCGAATCACAAGGAGAAGTCTTGTTCATTGACGGTCAAAATGATTTTAGCCATGATCAATGGACCACCGTAAGTATTGAAATACCCAATGCAGCTTCATTCGTAAAATTAAGAATCAGTATCAAACAAAATGGTGCTGATATTGCCGGACTTGACAACATTCAACTTGAAGGGGATCCCATCAGTCCTTGCTCGACGTTAATGATCACAGAATATCTTGAAGGCGGCTCATCGACAAGCCATAGAAATAATTTTATTGAGTTGTATAACCCCAGTGATCAAAGTCTTGATTTAAGCCTCTATAAACTATTAAAATTCACAGGCAAAAATGTTCAGTCCTCAGCCAGCTTGCAGTTAACAGGATCTCTTGAACCCTGGGCCACTTTCCTTATAAAAGATAATACAGAAAATCTTTCAATTTCAGCAGACCTAAGCACTAATAGTGCTGTCATGGACTATAATGGTGATGATAAAATTGCCCTGCAAAAGAACGAACAGATCATTGATGTTGTAGGTCAAATTGGAGATTCCATCAACTTTGGAAAAGATGTCACAATTAGAAGAAAAAGTCAAGTCAAAAACCCTAATAATGAATATAATTTTGAGGAATGGGATCGTTATGGATTCGAAGATACAGCTGACCTAGGTGCTCATGCCAGTTATTGTCAGGGCAACCTTCCTGAAATTGAACTATACGGAAAAGGGACAGACATTTTCGATGGAAGTACATCCACCTCCTTGATCAACAATAGTTATTTTGGTGCCTGGCCCGTTTCAAAAGACACGTTAATTCAACGCTCTTTTACTATTAAAAATGCTGGGAATAAAAGTTTAGATATTGAACAAGTTCTAATTTCTGGCTCAGGGGCCGATCAGTTCACGACTAGCTTCGGAGGCACCAAATCAGTCGCACCCAATGACAGCCTTCAATTTACGATCGACTACAGGACAAGTCTACTGGGAATACATACAGCCAGACTTGAAATTATAAATTCTGACCCTTCTGAAAACCCCTTTGAATTTGTGATTCAGGGAGAAGGTACAGGACCTGTATCACATCCGTTAATTATCTCTCAATACTATGAGGGAAATGCAAATAATAAATGGATAGAAATAACGAACATCAGCAATAAAACCACCTCGGAAAACACCTACTACCTGGCACTTTACAGAAATGAAGCGACGCAACATCCAATCGGTATAAAACCCAGTAGTAAAAAATTGATTCCGTCGATTGCTCCCGGTCAGTCAATTAAATTCTCCGCTTCACTCAATGTAACCGCTCCTGCTTATGCTATTGACGGTAGCGAAATCAAAACTTCTGTATGCAATTTTACCGGTGATGACATTCTGGTTATATCCTCTTCTGATACCGAATCATGTTGGGCCGAACGAACAGACGTCATAGGATATTCAGGTAATTGGGGAGCCAACCTAAGCATGGTTAGGAAATATGGATGTGATGCTGCTAACGCTAATACCGGATATCAGGAGTCAGATTGGCTTATAAGTACAATTGAAGCCATTGACCTGGCAGAGCAAGATTCCAATTTAAGCATCGGAGTTCACAAGTCAGGTTCAACAAGCTGGCGGGCAGGATCTTGGACAAATGGAAAACCTGATGCTCTCAGAAAAGCTATTATAGAAAGTGACTATTCGACAGATATCGATGGTGATCTAATCACGTGCAATATGGATATCTTAAAAGATGCAAGCCTGTTTGTTAAGGATTCAAACTATGTCAGGATACAAAATGATCTGCTGGTAGAAGGAACTTTAGATGTGAGCCCTGAAGGTTCTCTTGTTATTGTTGATGATCATGGTACAATGGAAAATACAGGGGCCATATTTATACATAAGTCCACAACCGAACTCAAACCTTATGATTATACCTACTGGTCAAGTCCTGTTGAAAATGCCCAACTAGAAACAGTATTCTGGAATTCTCCACAAACTTCCTTTTACTTCTTTTCAACGATGGATTTTGAAGATCTCGATAAAGACGGCTTAGACGATAATGACAATGCATGGGTGCGTGCTTCAGGAACTATGCAGGTTGGTAGGGGTTATACCTCCATGGCTCCTGATCCCACCCCTTTTGCAAAAGTGCAAGACGTAACATTCAACGGATTAGTCAATAATGGTATTATTGATATACCTGTTTACACTCGGGTTGAATCAACCTCTGAACAGCATCATTGGAATCTTATTGGGAATCCTTATCCTTCTGCTATTGATGCGGAACTACTACTCAATCACCCTGAAAATGAGGGTCTATTAAGCGGAACCTTCTATTTTTGGACCCATAGTACACCTCTTGCCATTGAAGATTCCAATGGCAGAAGAAGATATACTTCTGATGATTATGCCATGTATACTGTTGGAACCGGTGGCGTCAAAGCCAATCCAGACGGAAAGGAGCCTACTCAATTCATTAGCAGTTGTCAGGGCTTCTTTGTAGACGCACTTAAAGAAGGTCTCCTCATCTTTAACAATGGCATGAGAACTAACACTCGTAATAACTATTTCTTTAAATCAGACAAGACCAAAGACACTGCAAAAGAAAAGAAGATATGGTTGAATCTCACAAATAACGAGGGCGCTTTTAGCCAGATCCTTATTGGGTTTGTCGATGGGGCCACTACCCAATTTGATGTTAATTTTGACGGTCCCAGAATAGACACACAAAATCCTATAAACTTTTATTCTCTTTCGGATGAAAAGCCCTATGCAATTCAAGGCTTACCCGAATTTCAGGGGAATGAAAAAATTCAACTAGGCCTTCACAGCAGAATTCTTGAAGAAACATTATTGAATATAAGTATAGACCATATAAAAGGTGATTTTGCAGATACAGACATCATCCTTCATGACAAATTATTAAACATAAATCATAACCTTTTAATCTCATCCTATTCCTTTCTATTAACTGAACCTTCAAGGGTCAACCAAAGGTTTGAATTACACTTTGAGCCAATGCAACATCTCAATCCGGCAATTACTCAAGAGCCAACTAAAATTGCTTGGCAGCTAATTGATGAAATACTTTCTGTTAGCACCAATAATAATGATACAATAAGACGGCTTGAAATCTTTGATCTCAATGGTAGAAAGTTAAAAGACCATCAGGCTCACTCGAATTCCATAAAGCTAAACTGGTTCGGGTTTCCTTCGAGAGCCATATATGTCCTTCGAGTCAAACTTAAGGATTCAAGGACAATTGTGACAAAAATAATCCCTTAGGGGCAAAAAAAAAGCCCCGCTGTTTAGCGGGGCTTTATGATATATTATTACCTTATTATTTTGTCGTTATTATCGACAAATTGATATTTTAAATATGGGAAAGCATCTCTTGGAACTATTTTGATCCATTTCTTATACTTTAAGAACCATTTTACTTGAATTGAACTCAACCCTTTTGTAAGATAGGAAGCAACAAAGGAATGCGCATGCAGCGCAACTCCAGATTTGTTTTCTTCCATGATCTTCGTCAAATTGGCTTCGATCCTATCGATCAAAACTATTGGGGCTTCTACTTCTCCATTCTTATTTGGATTATCCTCATTCGTTTTGATGTTCCTTTCAGGTCTAACTCTTTGGCGGGTAATCTGAACCAATCCGAATTTACTAGGTGGTAACACCTTGTGCTTCGTTCGACTGGTACTCATTTCCTTTCTAAGATGATCATATAATTTTTTCCTGTGCTCTGCAATGTGCATATCAATGAAATCAACTACAATGATTCCTCCCATGTCCCTTAGCTGAAGTTGTCTCGCAATCTCTGTGGCTGCGATCATATTAACCTCCAGGGCCGTATCTGCCTGTGAATTAGCTTTGTTGGATCTATTTCCTGAATTGACGTCTATCACGTGCAAAGCTTCTGTATGTTCTATTACCAGATAAGCTCCTTTTCGCATTGAAACAGTACGACCAAAAGCCGATTTTATCTGTTTTTCAATTCCGTAATAATCAAAAATCGGTGTTCTAGATTTATAATGCTGAGCAATCGATTTTTTCTCCGGTGCAATTCTTTCCAAATAGTCAAGGATTTCCTGATGTAATGATAAATCGTTTGTGATAATACTTGTAAACGACTCGTTGAACAGGTCTCTTAAGATTGATGAGGCTCTGTTCAATTCAGATAGAACTTTTTGAGGAGCTTGCGCATTAGGAATTTGCTTGCACATATTCACCCAACGTTGAACCGAATATTGTAAATCCCGGTCTAATTCGGCTACTTTTATGTCTTGAGCAACTGTTCTTAAAATAACACCAAACCCTTTAGGCTTAATGCTTTGCGCCAACCTTTTTAATCGTTCCTTTTCTTTGTTATTAACGATTTTCTGGGATACCGATACGCGATCAGAAAATGGTACTAATACCAAATATCTTCCGGCAATCGACAATTCTGAGCTTATCCGCGGTCCTTTGGTAGAAATAGGCTCTTTAACAACCTGTACTAGCATATTTTGTCCCGCCTTTATGGCATCATCAATTTTTCCATGTTTGTTAATATCCTTTTCAAATTGGAAACCCTTAAGGGTGAAATCTTCTCTTTTCCCTGTACTAACTTGTTGCGTGAATTTTTTTAAAGATGATAATTGTGGTCCTAAATCATGATAATGCAAAAAGGCATCTTTTTCACTTCCTACATTCACAAATGATGCATTTAGTCCCGATAAAGTTTTTTTGACTTTGGATAAAAAAATGTCTCCTACTGAGAAATTATTGTCCAAAGTTTCATTGTGTAACTCAACAAGTTTTCCATCTTTTAATAAGGCAAAATCTATATCAGAGGAATTCGATCTAATAATTAATTCTGTTTTCACTCTGTTATATATTTGCATCTATCCTATATGATCCTTAGATTATACTATAGATAGATTGATTAATAAATGTGTGTGGTTATTCTTAATAACCTCCGTATTTGCCTAAACAAATTTTATGTCAATGAACTTACTAAACTGAAAACGTAAAAACAAATAGGTGATTGCTCACCTATTCGTTATTTTTTCTTCTTATGTCTATTTTGTCTGCTTCTTTTCTTACGCTTGTGCGTCGAAATTTTACTGCGTTTTCTTTTTTTACCACTTGGCATAATAAACTGAATTAAAAGATTTTTATTATTTTACTGCAACATTTTTTTTCACGCTCTCAACAAAAACTTTTGCTGGTTTAAACGCCGGTATATTGTGAGCAGGTATTTTTATTGTTGTGTTTTTTGAAATATTTCTTCCAGTTTTCTCAGCCCTTTCCTTTACTATAAAACTGCCAAATCCTCTTAAATAAACATTATTTCCTTGGTTCAACGAATCTTTCACCTCTACCATTAAATCCTCTACCACTCTTAAAACATCAGCTTTTTCAATACCAGATTTTTCTGAAATATTAGCTACGATCTCTGCTTTTGTCATTTTAAATTATTTATACGTTATTTTATTCTTCATTTGAGGGGGCAAATATAATACAATAAATCAATTTCAAAAAGCTAAATGATTAAAATTTAATTAGATAAAAAATTGTACTATTGCAAAATGAGGGAAAATCTAAAGTTTTCTAACACATTAATAATGTGGTATTTAATTAATCAACGAGATTTACCTTGGAGGAAATCCAATGATCCCTATTTAATTTGGTTATCTGAAATCATATTACAACAGACCCGAATAGCGCAAGGGACATCTTATTATGAAAAATTTGCAAGCGAATTTGATGATATTTTTGGCCTTGCAGAGGCTGATGAAAAGACAATTTTGAAATTATGGCAGGGTTTAGGATATTATTCACGCGCCAGAAACCTGCATAGCACAGCGAAAATTGTGGCAAGTCAATATAAAGGTCAATTCCCCAGTTCTTATAATGAACTAATAAAACTGAAAGGCATAGGAGATTATACGGCTTCTGCAATAGCTTCTATAGCTTTTAATCAGCCTCATGCTACAGTAGACGGGAATGTATTTAGAGTGCTTTCGAGGATTTTCGGAATATATACGCCTATAAACGAATCAAAAGGCATTAAAGAATTTAAATTGCTAGCCGAAGAGTTACTGAATCCTGAAGATCCGGGAACTCACAACCAAGCCCTTATGGAGTTTGGAGCACTGGTTTGTACGCCCAAAAAACCTAAATGTGACACCTGTATCTTCAACCATACATGTTTTGCCCTTCAAGAAAAAAGCATTGATGTACTCCCAGTAAAACTGAAAAAACTAAAAATCAGAAAGCGATATTTCAACTATTTAGTCTTTGATATTAAAGGAGGATCAACCCTGCTAAGACAAAGAAAACATAAGGATATCTGGCAAAATCTATTTGAATTCCCCCTGCATGAAACCATACAAGATCTTCAAGATGAATCTGAACTTGAGAAGGTAATTAAGACAGAGCTTTTGATCCAAGGATCCTACACGCTTAAAAAGTATAATGAACTACCTATTATTCATAAACTGACACATCAAACCATAGTCACCTCATTTTGGATCGTTAAGCCCATGGAAAAGCCCAGAAACCTGACCTCATGGCGAGAACTCGAAAACTTGGCCCTACCCGTATTATTGCAGAATTTTGTTGATAAATATCAAAGCACAAATTAATGCATAACTTGCAATTTGATTATCTTTGATTTTTAATAAATTATTATGGCAAACTCATTAAATAAGGTGATGCTTATCGGGCATTTGGGTGACGAAGTAAAAATGCATTATTTTGAAGGAGGAAATTGTATTGGAAGATTTCCTGTTGCCACAAATGAATCATTCACAAATAGACAAACAGGTGAAAAGGTGACGACCACCGAATGGCATAATGTAGTGGTCAGGAATAAACTGGCAGAACTTTGTGAGAAATTTTTAAGCAAAGGTGACAGGGTTTTTATTGAAGGAAAGATTAAGACAAGACAATGGGAGCAGGAAGGTGTTAAAAGATATACTACCGAAGTACACGCATTGGAAATGACTTTCCTAACAACAAAAAAGGATCTTAATAATCCTTCTTCATCGGAAACTTCCCCCGAAACAAATGAAAACAAATCGACGGAAATAAATTCTTTAAAAGACACTGCAGATGATGTACCGTTTTAATTTTAATATAATGCGAATTAAAACATTATTCTTTGGATCCTGAACCCGCAAGTATTTTTATGGCTATAGAGCTGGGCTGGCAAGGCTTAACAGGAATCATTTCGCTCTTGATTCTATTGGTTATTTCTGGCATAGTTTCTGGGACTGAGGTGGCATACTTTTCGCTGTCCAAAGCAGATCTTGAAACAGAAAGTAACCCAAATATTCAACAGGTCAATCAACTGCTGGACAATCCTAAAAAACTCTTAGCAACAATCCTTATAGCGAATAATTTTATCAATATTTTATTCATTCTTCTGTTTACCTACGTTGGCGACTATTACTTCAGAGGATTGTCTTCAACCCTGATCAAATTTCTTATCGAAATCGTCCTGGTTACTTTTCTGATTCTTTTATTCGGCGAAGTTTTACCTAAAATTTATGCCAATCGAAATGCCTCAAGTTTTGCCTCCTTTATGGCCAAACCTATGATTTTTTTAAACTCCATGCTGACTTTCTTAAGTACGCCGCTACTAAGACTCACGAACTTAGTCGAGAAGAAATTGAGCAAAAAACAATCCGATTTTTCGGTTGAAGTTTTATCTCAAGCTTTGGAATTAACCTCAAAAGGAGCTACTACCAAAGAAGAAAAAAAGATCTTACAGGGGATTGTGAATTTTGGAAATACTGACACTTCTCAGATCATGTGCCCGAGAATGGACATATTTGCGCTTAGTACCGATGAAGACTTTACTATTATCACGGAAAAAATCATTAAAAAGGGACATTCAAGAATTCCTATATACACTGAAAATATAGATAATATAATAGGTATTTTATATACTAAAGATCTAATTCCTCACCTAAGTAAAAACGCATTTCAATGGAAGAAGATCATTAGAGAAGCTTTCTTTGTGCCGGAAAACAAAAAACTTGATGATCTTTTAAAGGAGTTTCAGGAAATGAAGAACCATATGGCTATTGTAGTCGATGAATATGGCGGGACCTCAGGCCTCATCACTTTAGAAGATATTATTGAAGAAATTGTGGGCGACATTTCAGATGAATTTGATCAAAATGATTTATCATATTCCAAATTGGATGAGTTTAACTATGTTTTTGAAGGGAAAATAACCTTAAAGGATTTTTATAAAGTCTTGCATATTGAGGAAACTATTTTTGAAGAGAATAAATATGAAGCTGAAACCCTGGCAGGTTTCATACTTGAAATTACCGGTAAATTCCCTCAAAAGAACGACAAAGTAATTTTTAAAAATTACAATTTCACAATTGAAGCCATCGATAAAAAAAGAATTAAACAGGTTAAGGTCAACCTGCCAATGAAGAAAAAATAGCCATGAAAAAGATATCCTTAAAAATCACTGTAATAAGCTTACTAGGCTTAATCACAATAAGCTGTTTTAAAGAAGAGGTGCTACCAAAACCCAAGGCCCAGTTAAGGCTTGAGTATCCTGCTCCGGTATATGAGATGATCAAAAGTGAATGCCCTTACACCTTCGACAAATCAAGTGCAACTGAAGTAAAACTAAACAGTAAATGCTGGGTCAATATAGATTACCCTAATTTAAAAGCTTCGATCAACATGACCTACAGGCCCGTTGAAAATAATCTAAAAGAGTTATTAATTGAAGCTGAAAAGCTAACTTTTAACCACACCATTAAGGCAGATGGTATCAGCTCGGCTCCTTATATTAATGAACAAAAAAAAGTATATGGATCCATATTTGAGGTTACCGGTAACGCTGCCTCTCCAATTCAGTTTCATGTCACTGACAGTAGCCGTCATTTTATTACTGGCGCTGTTTATTTTAATGTTCAACCCAATTATGATTCCATAAAACCAGCTATAAATTATTTACAGCAAGACATCATTCGCATGATTGAATCACTGGAATGGAAGGATTATAATTAATTTAATTATCAAACAATTGAAGAAAAAATATCTCTATAACAAAACAATACGATTCTGGCTCCTAACCGGACTGATCATGCTAATTGGTCAGGTTATCCTCGGTGGAATCACACGATTAACCGGTTCCGGTTTGTCTATTACAAGCTGGGATATCATCACAGGGGTTATCCCTCCAATGAATAAACAAGAGTGGCTCGACCTTTTTGAGCTTTATAAAAACACTCCTCAATATCATAAAATAAATGCTGATTTCAGTTTAAAGAATTTTAAATTCATTTATTTCTGGGAATACTTTCATCGTCTTTGGGTTAGAGCACTGGGGATTATTTTTCTAATCCCGTTTATCGTTTTTATCATTCGCAGGCAAATTGATTTTTTCCTTATTAAACGACTGCTACTTGTTGTGGCGCTAGCTGCCTTGACAGCTTCTGCAGGCTGGATCATGGTAATGAGCGGACTAGTTGACAGGCCTTGGGTAAATGCTTATAAACTAACACTGCATTTCCTTTTAGCAGTTGTAACCATTGGAGCTATGGTAAAATGTATTGCAGATGTCTACCTAATGGAAAATAAGCCGAAAAAAGGGCATACCCGATTTGTTATGATACTTTTGGTACTCACAGCTGTTCAGTTGGTTTTTGCAGGATTAATGGCGGGTATGAGAGCCGGTCTATATTATGCCACTTGGCCGTCTATGAACGGCACCTTTATTCCGGATGTACTGCTTAATATAGATAACTGGACATTGCATAACCTGACCAACTATGACCGCTATGCATTTGCCCCTGCGCTCGTTCAGTTTGTGCATAGGCTTCTGGCCTATGTGATTTTATTGCTGACAGTATACTTTTATCATAAAAAAAGAAACCATGTACATACAGGTGCAGTTAAATGGTTAACTGTTTCTTATTTCCTTGTCGTATTCCAGGTTTTTCTCGGCATTATGACCTTATTGAAAATTAAAATCGGTATCCCTCTTGTTTATGGAACCCTACACCAGCTAGTTGGTGTTCTCTATGTGATCAGCCTTTTATTTTTATATTATTCTTTAAGGAAGAAAATTTCAATTTGGAGCAAAAAAAAGCTACCATAGGGTAGCTTTTTTAAAAATTAATGAAGTTTATGAGTTAAGCTTTACAGCTACCATCACAAGATTTACCATCTTTGGCACATTTTCCTTCACATTTTGTCATAGATGAATCAGCCATAGTTTTTACTGAATCAACTGCTTTTTCTACATCAGCAGCTGCTGAATCAACAGCTTTTTCTACATCTTCTGCAGCTCCTTCAACAGCATCAGCTGTAGCATCAGCAGCGTCTTCTGCCGCATCAACAGTCGCATCAGCAGCATTTTCTACTGCATCAACAGCGTCAGTAGCATCTTTTTTAGCTTGGTCACAAGAAAATGTAAGTACACTTAATACAGCGATTACAAAAAATCCTTTAATCAATTTCATAGGTGTTAATTTTAAGTTAATATTTTAAGGGCGCAAGATAAAGAAACAAATATGAAGAAATTCTGAAGTCGGTTTTTTTGTCTAAAAACAAAAAAAACCTGAATAAAATTCAGGTTTTTAAATGTTTAAATAATTACAGTTATAACTTCTCTACTTTGAAATCAACAAGAAACTTAACACTAACTCCAACAGGTTCTCCTGCCTCTGTTGCAGGTACTACATGTGGCGTCTTATTGACTACCCTTTCCATTTCTCTTTTTAATGGTGCATTTGGCGCAGTCACTCTAAGAGAGAAAACTCTACCTGCTTTATTTACATGCATTACAACTCCAATTTCATAGTCTCCTTTTTTTAAGCCAGCTTGTTTACCAATTTCATGATTGAATTCACTTTTTATATAAGCAATAAAACTTTCCTTATTACATGCTCTGATTTCTTCAACTGAACCAGTACACCCAGGATAAACAACAGGTGTGTCAGCAAGCTCTTCTGCAATAACACCTGCAGGCACTATTAGAGGTTCAACATCTTTAGGTGCAGCTTCAACACCTTCTGCAGCTTCCATACTTTCAGTATCAGTAGCTTCGCCTGCCGCGGCAGCCCCTGCAGCCCCTGCAGCATCCGAAGAAGAAACTTCTTCTTCACCACCTTCTTCACTTGCTTCCATACCACTGTCATCGGAACCTTCTTCAGTCATTTCAGTTGCAGCATCATCTTGAACTTCATCTTTTTTTGTTTCCTTACACGAAACAGCAATCATACTCACTAAAGCAAATATGAATAATAATTTAATAATTTTCATCTTAATTGAGATTAGGTTAAATAAAATACCAAAATAACGAAAATTTCTCATAAACAATTCATATTAGGAGGATAAAAAAAAATGGGCGCTAAGCGCCCATTTTTCGTATCCATAAGAAAGATCTGGTTAGTTGATACCTGGATTATATTTAAAACTTTGTCCTCCAACAGAGGCTTCCGCCATCAGGCCACCAATAGTTTTAGTGAATATTGCAACACCATCTTGATAATCAATATCCGCTGAAGCACCATCTTTCAGAGCAACTGCCGAAGCCTGACCTGAAAATTTAACTTTTCCGGCTGTAAATCTGTCAAATGCCGCTTGATCTTCAAACAAGACGATTTCCATGTATTGCTGACCACCAGCTTGTAATCCGAAAGTTGCCTGAGCAAGTTTAGATTCTCCAACCACTGTTTTGTTATCAAAAACCAATCCTTTACCTCCGGCGCCTCCAATTCCAAGACCTCCTTTTGTGATTTTTGGGAAAAATGCAAATGCATAGGCAGTGTGTAAATGAGCTTCCACTTTTGGATTACTCTTTGCAAATTCAGTCAAAGAAACTTTCACTTCATTTTGAAGTTTAGTATCCTTAGGAAAAACAACTGTGATTTTTTTCTCAGTTACGGCCTCTACAGCCTCTTCTACTCCTTCTCCAGCCTCTTCAACAGCCTCTGAAGCTGCTTCATCTGCTGCTTCACCTGCTGCTTCTGCTCCTTCTTCTACCGCATCAGCAGACTCTTCCACTGCTTCAGTTGTTTCTTCAACAGCAGCATCAATCGCTTCACCAGCCTCCTTTTTCTCTGATTTGCATGAAAATGCGATTGCACTTACAAGCATCACGGCGAAAAGTAATTTCATTAATTTCATAATTATTTAATTTTAGGGTTAAGTATATTTTACAAATTACGACCATTTAGCATTAAATTGCAATAGTAAGAAGGGCTAAGTTACTGTAATTCATCAGTCCTGTTCTCCATATTCATTTTCTCAATACCAGTTACTGAATAAATATCACCTCCGGCAGTTTTCTCAATGATCGATTTAATATCATCTTCACCTATTCTATTTTGGTCAAAACTCACAATACCAGAACTATCTTCAAATGAAATTTTAGCATAAGTCACACCATCGGTCTTATATAATTTTGACTGGATCAATCGAGCGCAGCCAATTTCACATGTCATTCCTTTGATATCCACTTTTACTTGTTGCAGGTTTTGAGCAACAACATCTGTTTCAATTGCCTCTTTTACTTCTTGATTTGTTTCTTTTTTAGATTCACAGGAAATAAAAAACACCATTAATATCACTATCGAAAAAATTTTAATGAGTACTTTCACCGCTTCAATTTTTAATAATCTGACACAAAAATAAGAATTAAATTTATTATCAAAGCCACTTCAAACCATGAATAGCAAACAATCAAGATGGTTTATTCTGATTTTACTAGCACTTATTTGGGGTAGTTCGTTTATTTTAATGAAAAAAGCGCTTATAGATTTAAGTCCTATTCAAGTAGGTGCCCTTAGGATTATCTTTACCGCACTTACACTTTTTACAGTTGGTTTTAAAAATATTTCCAAGGTAAATAAAACACAATGGTATTATATTGCGATAACCGCTTTTCTTGGAACATTTTTTCCGGCATTTATGTTTTCTTTTGCCGTTCAAAAAATTGATAGTTCCATTGTATCCATTCTCAATTCTCTTACACCACTTAACACCTTGCTTGTAGGTGCATTATTTTTCGGTTTTAGTTTTTTAAGGAAACAGATTTTTGGAGTAATCATTGGTTTAATAGGTGCTGTAATCCTAATTCTAAAGGGAGCAGAACTGAACCCAGACCAGAATTATCTCTATGCACTATTGATCGTTTGCGCCTCAATTGGCTATGCCTTTAATGTAAACATTCTTAAAAAGCATCTAAATGATCTGAATGCGCTTACAATTGTCACCGGAAACTTCGCCGTCATATTTTTACCTGCTTTAGTTATCCTGTGGTGGACGGATTTTTTCGAACTTGCCAAGATCCAGCAAGCCCAAACCTCTTTATATTACCTTATACTTTTATCCATATTCGGAACGGCCATGGCAAAAACCTTATTCAATAAGTTGATTCAAATGACCTCTCCCATATTTTCAAGTTCAGTGACTTATCTTATTCCATTTGTTGCGATATTTTGGGGAGTACTTGATGGCGAAACGCTCTACTTTGGTCAATTTTTAGCAGGCACACTTATTATGATTGGAGTATACCTGACCAATAAAGGAAAATGATGATGGGCTTATATGTATGAACCAGATTCTTAAACAAATAATGCATTTAAAAAGTTTTTCCTATTTAATAAAAAGATGTATATTTGCACCCGCCTAAATGGAACGGGCAATAATTTTTAATAAAAGCAAAAACATAAATCCATGTACGCAATTGTAGAGATAGCAGGGCAGCAATTTAAAGTTGCTAAAGACCAAAAGGTTTTTGTTCATCGCTTGGAGGATAAAGAAGGATCAAAAGTTTCTTTTGATAAAGTTCTTTTACTTGATGATGGCAAAGTTACTATTGGCGCCCCGGTTATAGAAAATGCAGTAGTTACTGCAAAAGTTTTGGGTCATCTTAAAGGTGATAAAGTGATCGTTTTCAAAAAGAAACGAAGAAAAGGTTTTAAAAAGAAAAATGGCCATCGTCAGTATTTGTCTCAGATCCTAATTGAAGGTATCTCTGTAAAGGCACCAGCAAAAAAAGCTGCTGCTAAAACTGAAGAGAGCAAAACTGAGAAAGCAGCACCGGTAGCCAAAAAAGCGGCTCCAGCTAAGAAAACAGCAACAAAAGAAGCAAAGGCTCCTGCAAAAGCAGCTCCTAAAAAAGCAGCTCCTAAAAAAGCGGCGGCGAAAAAGCCAGCAGCAAAAAAGCAAGAAAGCCCTAAAAAATAAATTAACCCAGAAAAAATATTAGATCATGGCTCATAAAAAAGGTGTAGGTAGTTCTAAGAACGGTAGAGAATCAGAATCGAAACGATTAGGAGTAAAAATCTTTGGTGGTCAAGGCGCATTAGCTGGAAACATTTTAGTTCGTCAAAGAGGTACAAAGCATCATCCAGGTGAAAATGTATATATGGGAAAAGACCATACGTTACATGCTCAAGTAAATGGAATCGTAAAATTTACTAAGAAAAAAGACAATAGATCATATGTATCTATTGATCCAATTGAAGCTTAGTTCTTAGTTAAGACATAAAAAAAGCCCTTGCAAACGCAAGGGCTTTTTTTATGTCAAAAGATTTTCTCGTTATTTCGGCTTTTGTATGCCATAAATTTTATTTTTGTTCATAGATTATTCAATCAATAACACATTGAGCACATTAAAACGGTTTTTTAGGGATACAATTATTTACGGGATCGCTGCCGTTTTACCCAGGGCCATCAATATTGTCTTGGTTAAATTACACACCAACACACTTGTCTCTGAAAGTTATGCTGAAAGCACCATTTACTTTGTATATGCAGCTTATTTTAATGCATTGCTTACCTATGGGATGGAAACCGCTTTCTTCCGATTCTTTACCAAGGAAAAAGAAAAAGGAAAAGTGATCTCTACAGCTTTTTTGAGTTTACTTACCACTACGCTACTGTTTATGACGGTATCCTTTATATTTAGCGATGTGATTGCACAATACCTTGGCTTTTCTGATCCACTTACTCTGCGGATCTTGATCCTTGTAACAACTTTCGACACTTTATTGGTTATTCCTTTTGCTTATCTGAGGGTGAGCAACAGACCCATAAAATTTACATTTTATAAAGTTTTGAATGTAGCCATATTCGCGGTATTCAATTTA
Organism: uncultured Flavobacteriaceae bacterium; assembly: GCA_905479625.1. GTDB lineage: Bacteria > Bacteroidota > Bacteroidia > Flavobacteriales > Flavobacteriaceae > Lutimonas. The sequence goes on from CAJQNF010000120.1 coordinate 18,238, forward strand.
TATTTTCTCTTATACGTGCCCAATGCCCTGGCACATGGCAATTATGTCCCTGAGTTTATTGCCACTGGTTTTAGTACGCAACCCTTGGTTTTATATATTTTTATCTCAAACCTTTTGGCCAGCCTGATCACTTTCTTATTATTATTTCCTCTGGTTTTCAAATTCAAAATTTCTTTTGATAAGAAAATGCTCTATAAGATGCTGACCTATGGCATCCCCATCATGGTGAGTAGTCTGGCATATGTAACCAATGAAAACCTTGACAAATTACTATTGAGCAAATATCTTGGAAAAGAACAAATGGGAATCTATGCGGCCTGTTACAAACTAGGTGTTTTTATGTCATTATACATCATGGCTTTTAAAATGGGAGCGGAACCATTTTTTTTTAACCAGGCAGATAAGGCCAATGCCAAACAAACCTACGCCAGAATAATGAACTGGTTCATCATTTTTGGTGCTTTATTTATGCTTATTATCATAGGTTTTATAGATCAGTTTGCCCATCTCCTTCTTGGAAAGCCTGAATATTTTCAAGCGCTTGAAATCGTTCCGGTGATATTGCTGGCCAATCTATTTCTAGGTATTTATTACAATCTTTCAGTTTGGTTCAAACTCACTGATAAAACCAGATACGGAATGTATTTTTCTATCCTTGGGGCCCTCATTACGATAGGGCTCAATATTATTTATATTCCAATAATTGGATATATGGCTTCTGCCTGGGCAACGCTTATTACCTATATGTTCATTGCCTTGCTCAGTTATTTTTACGGAAAAAAATATTACCATATACCATATCCTCTTAAATCGATCTTTTTAACCTTGATGGTGACTATAACAGGATGTTATTTGTCATTTCTCTATTTCAGGGGTAACTATATGGTCTCAACAGCTATCATTCTTGTCTTCTCAATAACTATACTATGGACTCAAAAATCAGAAATAAAACAAATATGGAAAACGTAGATATCAAGATCATTAACAAATCAGGGCATCCAACTCCCTCTTATGAAACCAGTTCTTCTGCAGGAATGGATCTGCGTGCTAATGTAACAGAAGCCATAACACTTAATCCTCTGGAAAGAACCATTGTCAAAACCGGCTTGTTTATAGCCCTGCCTCCTGGATTCGAAGCACAAATTCGTCCAAGAAGCGGTCTGGCTGCTAAATTTGGAATAAGTGTCCTTAACGCTCCAGGAACAATTGATGCTGACTATAGAGGTGAGATAGGTGTTATTTTGGTGAATTTATCGAGTGAAAAGTTTATTATTAACAATGGAGACAGGATAGCTCAAATGATAATTGCAAGGTATGCACATACTAAATGGGAGGAAGTGAGCGTTCTAGATGAAACCAAACGCGGACAAGGCGGATTTGGAAGCACTGGTATTTAAACAAAATAGAACACTTTTAAAATATTTTTCTTTTGAAAATAATCAAATATATCTTTTTTTTCTCCTTTGTTTTAGGCTATGCCCAGAACATTAACGATGAAAAATTACTGGCTGTAGCAAACGATGCATGTGAATGCATATCGCAAATTGAAGCGTCCTCAGATGCTAAAAATGACAACATCAGCGATTGTATTACCAAATCTCTTGAATCTGTAAAAGGAAAAAAGGGAGATGCAACTAACGGCAAAAATGACATGAACTATAAAATGGTGGAAACCTATTTGGTTCAACATTGTAAACCATTAAAAGAGCTCGCTTTTACAGAAAACAAAAAATTCAAATACGCTTCTTCAGATAATGTTCTGGCACAATTGGCTTATGATGACGGAATGGAATATATCAATGAGGGAGATACTGAAAACGCCATCGAAAAATTCTCAAAAGCGGTAGAGATCGATCCGAATTTTGCGTTTGCCTGGGATAATCTGGGTATCAGCTATCGTAAAAATAAACAATATGAAAACGCAATTGCTGCCTATTTGAAATCTCTGGAGATCTATCCGGAAGGCAGGCTTCCATTGCTAAACATCGCTATTACATACAACCTCAACCAACAATATACCGAGGCAGTTACTCATTATGAAAAATTCATTGAAATATTTTCAGATGATCCGGAGGGTTATTATGGCTTGGGATTGATTCTGTATACTCAGGATCAAGAGGAAGCAGGACTTGATAATCTTATACGTGCCTATACAATATATACTTCTCAGAACTCTCCTTACAGAGCTGATGCTGCAAAAAAAATTGGCTATATGTATAAGGATCTTAAGAATCAGGATAAACTGGAGGTGTTTCAAAAAGTAGCCGACAAATACAACTTAAAGGTTCAAAATAACTAGGGCCTCACTTTGTCAATCACATTGTCAATTCTATCCATGGTCTTTTCAGGAATATATCTTTTTGTAGCCAAAATGATTCCAAAAACAATAAAGAAGATACCAAGAGCATGACGAATCTTTCTTAATACAACAGGTGTTAACTTCGCTTTTAACTGTTTCGCTGCCAAAATCTTTCCCAGATCTGTCAGCAAAAAGACGAATACAACAATAGCAAAGTATTTAAAAACCCTCCCCGAATCCATCTGAAAATTAGAACTCACAGCGATAACAATGGCTAACCAAAAAGCCAATACTCCAAAATTGATGGTATTTAGAAAGAATCCCTTAAAAAACAGACCCAAATAATTATTTGATTCTACCACTACCAACTCCTGATCAGTTACGATTTTTTTGGTTTTCTGATAAAAAATAGTGTAAAGCCCATAGCTCACAAGAACTAGACCCCCGATCATAAAAATTCTTGGATCATTCTGAATCGTCTGCAAAATAGTGACACTTCCAAAATAAGATATGGTGATAAACATGATATCAGCAAGGACTACCCCAACATCAAAAGTTATAGCTGCACGAACGCCTTTAGTAATGCTGGTTTCTATCAAGGTAAAGAAAACCGGCCCTACCATAAAAGCAAGTCCGAAACCTAATAATACCGCATTGACGTATTCATTGATCATATGGCAATATACATTAGTCTAAAATTACTAAACGTCGTCGTAATCAATTTTAATTTTTGAAGTAATTGGGTGTGCCTGACAGGTCAGTATCAAACCTTCCTCAATTTCTTCTTCGTCTAAGATAGTATTTCTTTCCATCACAGCCTTGCCTTCAACGACTTTAGCCAAACAGCTACTGCATACACCACCTTGGCATGAATAAGGAGCGTCAAGACCTTTAGCCAGCGCAGCATCAAGAATCAGCTCATCCATTCTCATTTCAAAAGTGGTCTCCTCATCATCAAGTACAACAATGATCTCTGTGTTTCCGCTTAAAGATTTAGTCACTTCCTTTTTATAAGAAGTACTGCTGAACAATTCAAATTTAATGGCATCTTCATTTATACCGTTTTTGATCAGCATTGACTTGGAGTCATCAATCATTTCTTCAGGACCACAAAGGAAATAAGTATCAAAGTTCCAACCCGAAAATTTATTTTTCAGTTGTTTTTTGACCAATTTCGCATCTATTCTTCCAAACAAGGCCTTGTCACTAATGATCTGACTATACACAAACTGAACCTGAAATCTCCCATTTGAAGAGTCGACGAGCTCATCCAGTTCGTTTTTAAATATGGTCTTCTCCCCGGATTTACTACCGTAAATTAAAACAAATCTACTGTCTTTTTCATTTTGAAGAACCGCTTTGATCATAGAAATAACAGGAGTGATGCCACTTCCGGCTGCGATGGCTAAATAATCCTTTTGATTACTTGCATCAACCTCCAAAACAAAACGTCCCTCGGGGCCCGCAACATCAAGCGTATCTCCTTCTTTTAAAATATGATTGGCAAAATTTGAGAACCTTCCTTTATCAACATGCTTAATAGCCACCCTTAATTCTCCACTGTCCGGAGATGAGCAAATGGAATACGCCCTTCTTAAAAGGCTATCCTCCAGGTTTTTTTGTATTGTGATATATTGACCAGGTAAAAACCTGAATTCCTTTTCTAACTCATTTGGAACATCAAAAGCCACAGATACGGCATCCACAGTTTCCCTTCTTACCTCCTTCACACGGAGTTTATGAAATATAGACATTGAAGCGTTTTAATTTAATTGCGAAAATACAAAATTGTTTGATGAATTGTTGGAAATTATAGGCTAATGACGTTTGGAAATTTCGTCTGAAATTTCGTTTTCACCCTTGTCATTAAAAGGAAAATATTCTTGTAATTTTTCCCCGGCATGAAGAATTCCCTTAACAAGACCTCGGGTGTAATTTCCCTTAACAAACTCTGAAATAACCTCATCTCTGACACTTTCCCAAAAATTATCTGGAACCTTGTTATCAATTCCTTCATCGCCGATAATGGCAAACTGATGATCATCAACGGCCACATAGAACAAGACGCCATTCTTAAGCACTGTCTTATCCATCTCTAATTGGTGAAAAACTTCCTGAGCCCTCTTCAGCGCATCCTGATCAAGACTCTTTTCTAAGTGAATTCTGATCTCACCTGAAGTATTATTTTCTGCCTGGCGGATCGCATTGATCACATCCTGCTCTTGCTGATCGGTTAAAAATTGTTCAACTTCCATAAGTTCATATATGATAAAAAAGAGCCAAAGCTTCTGCTTTGGCTCAAATTATGATGCTCTAAGAATTAATTAAAGTCAACTGTCGGCGCATTTTCACTGCCTGCAGCAGCCTGAAATAATGCCATAGGATCAAAGTTTAAAAAGCCGGCCACCATCGTTGCGGGGAACTTCCTTATAAATACATTGTAATCCTTTGCCTGTTCGTTAAACCTGTTTCTTTCTACATTGATCCTGTTCTCAGTACCTTCAAGCTGGCTCTGCAATTCCAAAAAGTTTTGATTTGCCTTTAGATCAGGATATCTTTCTACTACCACCATCAATTTGCTCAATGCACCCGATAGTGAATTCTGAGACTCCTGAAAAGCAGCCATTTGCTCTGGGGTTATATTGGTGGGATCAATAGTCGTTTTGGTCGCATTGGCTCTGGCCTGAATAACAGCCTCCAAGGTCTCCCTTTCAAAATCGGCATAACCTTTCACCGTACTCACAAGATTAGGGATCAAGTCAGACCTTCTTTGATAAGCACTTTCAACATTGGCCCATTGTGTTTTGGCAGTCTCTTGTTTCTCCACCATAGTATTGTTCAATCCAACACCCCATCTGAATATACCTATAACGATAACTGCGATAATAATTAAGGGAAGCCATTTTTTCATGATAATCAATTTTAATTTAAAGTTGGTTCTTTATTTCAATAAGTTCGTTTTTAATATCTTCCAGCCTCACAATGATCTTGTGCTTTGAAAATATTTCATCAGGGTTTTCCTTTAATTTATTCTTTGCTCCTTCGAGGGTAAAACCTTTTTCCTTGACCAAAAAATAGATCATTTTAAGATTCTCCACATCCTCAGGGGTAAATAATCTATTCCCTTTTTTATTTTTTTTTGGTTTTAGAACGTCAAATTCGTTTTCCCAAAATCTTATCAATGAAGTGTTTACACCAAAAGCCTTGGCTACTTCACCTATTTTATAATATCTTTTGTCTGGTAGGTCTATTTGCATTAGTCAAGAGATTGTCCTTCTTGCGAAGCCATTTTTAACATTTCCTGGAACTCTTGCGGTGACAGGTCACCATAGTAAAAGTTGATAGGATTAATTTGTTGCTTGTTATAACGAACCTCATAATGTAAATGAGGTGCCTGTGAACGGCCGGTACTTCCCACATAACCTATGAGATCACCTCTTTTCACTTTTTGGCCCCTTTTCACATTGTATTTCGAAAGGTGTGCATACAGCGTTACATAGCCAAAACCGTGATCTATTCTAATATGCCTGCCAAAACCAGATGATCCGGCATCTGCACGGGTCACTTTACCATTCCCTGTGGCATATATCGGAGTTCCTTTTGGGGAGGTGAAATCCATCCCTTTATGTCTTTTTCGCGCCTTAGTAAACGGATCCAGTCTCCATCCAAAGCCAGAGGCCATCCTGGTAAGATCTTCTTTACTTACAGGTTGAATGGCAGGAATTGAAGCTAGTAATTCTTCTTTATCCTTGGCAAGATCGATGATTTCGTCTAATGACTTTGATTGTACATACAATTGTTTTGAGAGTATGTCAATATTTTTTGTAGCCTCAATGATCATTTGAGAATTATCAAATCCTTCTATTGATTTATAACGATTCACACCACCAAAACCTGCTTTTCTTTGCTCCTCAGGAATAGGGTTGGCTTCAAAATAGGTTCTGTAGATATTGTTGTCTCTTTTTTGAATTCCATCTAACACTTGCTCTGCCTGAGTCATCTTCTTTTCAAGCAATTCATAATGCAGCTTCATGTTCTCTAACTCGCGCGTCATGACCTTTTGTCTGGGAGATTCAAGGAACTGATACATGACAAAAACGATGAATCCACCCATAAGAACAGATGCAACAACAAAAAACATCATTCTCCTAAACTTATCCCGCTTTCTCAGCTCTATTTTCCTATAGGATAAGGTATCAGAATCGTAATAATATTTTACCTTCGCCATAATTATAAATATACTATTTTTGTAACTAAAATAAGCCTAGATCAGCTACTGTAAAAAACAAATTTACAATTTTTTTTTATCTCTGATATATTCAAAAGACATGGCTTTTAATTATATTTTATGACTTCACAGGAAATCAGAAAACAATTTTTGAACTTCTTTGCTTCCAAACAACACGAAATAGTTCAATCGGCTCCGCTAGTCAATAAAAATGATCCCAGCTTGATGTTCGTCAATGCAGGAATGAATCCTTTTAAGGAATACTTTCTTGGGCAAAAAGAAGCGCTGAAGCCAAGGATTGCTGATACCCAAAAATGTTTAAGAGTTTCAGGCAAACACAATGATCTGGAAGAGGTGGGTATGGATACCTATCATCATACCATGTTTGAAATGCTTGGAAACTGGAGTTTCGGGGACTATTTTAAAAAGGAAGCCATTGCCTGGGCCTGGGAACTATTGACCGAAGTTTTTAAAATTGATAAGAACAGTCTTTATGTGACCGTTTTTGAAGGAGATAAAGAAGATCAACTCAACTTTGATCAGGAAGCTTATGATTTTTGGCTGCAGCATATTCCTGCCGATAAAATCCTTAAGGGGAATAAAAAAGATAATTTTTGGGAGATGGGTGCTCAGGGACCTTGCGGCCCTTGCAGCGAGATCCATGTAGATATCAGATCAGACGAAGAAAAGCAACAAGTGCCTGGTAAGGAACTGGTAAATATGGATCATCCTTTGGTCATTGAGATATGGAACCTTGTATTTATGGAATTCAACAGAAGAGCTAACGGCTCTCTGGAGAAGCTTCCAGAACAACATGTAGATACAGGTATGGGTTTTGAAAGACTTTGCATGGTGGTCCAAAAGGTAAAGTCAAACTATGACACGGATGTTTTCATGCCGATCATCAGAGAGATCGAAACCATTACTGATACCAATTATGGCAAGGACGAAAAGACTGATGTTGCCATTCGAGTGATCGCAGATCACGTTAGGGCCGTGGCATTTGCTATTGCAGATGGACAACTACCCTCCAATACAGGTGCAGGTTATGTGATCAGGAGAATCCTAAGAAGGGCCATTCGTTATGGATTTACCTTTTTGAATAAAAAAGAACCTTTTATTTATCAGTTGGCTAACGTTCTTGAAGCACAAATGGGTGAAAATTTCCCTGAAATTGTGGCGCAAAAAGATCTGATTCACAACGTCATCAGAGAAGAAGAACATTCTTTTTTAAGAACCCTGGATCAAGGACTGATCTTGCTTGATACGATTATATCAAACGCTAAAGGGAAAAGTATCTCAGGAAAAAAAGCATTTGAATTATACGACACTTACGGTTTCCCAAAAGACCTTACTTCTTTGATCTTAAGAGAAAGAGGTATGGAATTTGACGAGACTCAATTTGACGAAGAGATGTCAAAACAAAAATCGCGTTCAAGAGCTGCCGCGGCTGTAGATACGGATGATTGGCATATTCTTATGGATGACCTGGAACAGGAATTCATCGGTTATGATTATTTGGAGGCCGAAGTTAAAATAACTCGTTACAGAAAGGTGTCTTCTAAAAAAGATGGCGATATGTACCAGCTTGTTTTCAATATGACACCCTTTTATCCTGAAGGTGGCGGGCAAGTTGGCGACAAGGGTTATCTTGAATTAAGCAATGGTAATGTGATCTACATTATCGATACAAAGAAAGAAAATAATCTAATCCTTCACTATGCCAAGAGCCTTCCGGATGATCCGACTCAAAGGTTTAAAGCAGTGGTAGATGAAGACTATCGTTTTAGAACGATGTCTAACCACACGGCTACGCATTTGTTGCATCAGGCACTAAGAACAATTCTTGGCACCCATGTAGAGCAAAAAGGATCTGCCGTACATGCAAAAAGTCTGAGGTTTGATTTTTCGCATTTCTCAAAACTAAGCCCTGAGGAATTGAAAAGTATCGAGCAATTCGTAAATGCAAGAATTCAGGAGAATATTTCTCTTGAGGAAAACAGGCAGGTACCTTTAGAAGAAGCTAAAAAGTCAGGAGCAATCATGCTTTTCGGTGAAAAATATGGGGATACTGTTCGCACCATTAAATTTGGACAATCCACAGAACTTTGTGGCGGAACGCATGTAAAAAATACAGCAGACATCTGGCACTTTAAAATCATGAGTGAAAGCGCTATAGCTTCTGGAATTAGAAGAATAGAGGCCATTTCGAATAATGCCGTAAGAGACTATTATTTTGAGCAAGACGAAGCCTATGGAAAAATCAAAGCGGTGCTTAAAAACCCGGCTGACCTTTTGAAATCGGTACAAAACCTTCAAGACGAAAATAACAAACTTAAAAAAGAGATTGAACAGTTAAATAAATTGAAAGCGGCATCTTTTAAAGATGATCTGATCAAAATCAAAAAAGACATCAATGGGGTAAACTTCATTGGAGCCCTCCTTGATACTGATGCCGGTTCTATGAAAAATATCGCCTTTGAAATTGCAGGAGAACTTGATAATCTCTTCTTTATAGGAGGTTCAAACCATAATGGAAAAGCAATCTTGACTATTTATATCGCGAAAAACCTGGTTGAAACCAAAAATTTACACGCAGGTAATATTGTTCGCGAACTTGGAAAATTCATTCAGGGCGGCGGCGGAGGTCAACCATTTTTCGCCACTGCAGGGGGTAAAAACCCTTCAGGATTAAAACAGGCTTTAGAAGCAGCTGAAAAGCTATTGGAAAACTAAAATGAAATTCAGAACAGCAATAAAATGTCATGTTGCCTCTAAAAAACTTGACCATCATTCCGGTCTGGTTTTAATAGGATCTTGCTTTTCTGAGCACATGGAAGAAAAATTCCAATATTTTAAATTCGACACTTTTGCCAACCCTTTTGGCATACTTTTTAATCCCAAGGCTATTGAAACAGGTGTAAGACGTTGTGTATTAAAAGACAACTACACCAATAAAGATCTTCTTAAGCATGGAGACATTTGGCTGAGTCTTGACCATCATAGTCGCTTTGACCATAGAGATCAAAGGCAGGTACTCGACGATATCAATAAACAGATCGACCTAGGTCACCAGGCGCTGAAAAAAGCCTCTCAAGTGATCATTACTTTAGGTACTTCTTGGGTTTATAAATGGAAGGAAGATGATAAAGTTGTTGGGAACTGTCATAAGATTCCTCAGAAAAATTTTAAGAAAGAGTTGCTCTCTTCAGATGAAATCACAGAAAGTCTAAGACAAATTACCGACTTGATTCGCAGCATTAATAAAAATACCGACTTTATATTTACAGTAAGCCCTGTGAGACATCTCAAAGACGGCTTTATAGAAAATACATTAAGCAAATCCCTGCTTCACAAAGCCATCTATGAACTAAAAAAAGAAAGAGAGGTCAGTTACTTCCCTGCCTATGAGATCATGATGGATGACTTGAGAGATTATCGATTTTACAAAACTGATTTGGTCCATCCAAATGAAATGGCCATAGATTATATCTGGGAGTTATTCAAAGAAACCTGGATCAGCGAAAGTTCAAAGGAAGTAATGGATAGCATAGAAGACATTCAAAGGTCTTTGGCTCACCGCCCCTTTGACGCGGAATCTGATGCTCATCAGAAATTTATAAAAAAAACCGAGCAGAAAATTGAGCAGATAAAACAGCAATTTCCAGAAATTGAATTCCATAAAAAAAGGAAGTGATCATCACTTCCTTTTTATCTTTTTCATATTATCCTATACTCATTTAATACAATTAGCAACGCTGCCCCAAGGGCCTCCATTGATCGCATCAACACCGTGTTGTTTTAAAATTGTTGCTGCAGAACCACTTCGGGCACCGCTTCTACAACAAGTTATTACCGGTTTATCATATTTCTTAATCTCATCCAAATAACTGCCGATTGTATTCAAAGGAATATTTCTCGATCCTTGAACATGTCCTTCTTGAAACTCCTCTATGGTTCTTACATCAATAATCACCGCTCCATTATCCAAGTATTGTTCTATTGACGCAACACTTGTACTTCCTCCAAATAAATTAAATAATCCCATATATATTATTAGTTATAAATTTTATGCAAATTTCTGAAATTAAATTGAATTATAAGTAACAAGGGTGACAAATACTATTTTCGTTTTACCTCCATATAATCCAATGTAAGATTTACCATTGAAGTAACACCTAATTTAAGACCACCTTCATCAATATAGAAATCCGGTGTGTGATGAGAAGCGGCATCTTCAACTTTAACATCAAGAGGTTTTCCTCCAACGAAGTAATAAAATCCGGGAACCTCTTTCTGGAAAAAAGAAAAATCTTCAGCCCCGGTAGAAGCATTCCTTAAAATAATATTTTCCTTTCCTGCAGATCTCTCTAACGATGGTAACATTTTGGCTGTTAAGTCTGGGTCGTTGTACGTAATCGGATATCCTTTATCTATAGTGATATCCGCCGTTGCACCGTAACTTTCAGCAATCGCCTTTACCCTGAATAACATCATTTCATTGAGTTTCTTTTGCATTTCATAGTCCAAGGTTCTAATTGTTCCAATGAGTTCAACTTCTTCTGGAATAATATTATTTCTTACGCCACCTCTAATCAGTCCCACTGAAATCACAGCAGCGTCTTTTGTGAGTTCGGTGTCTCGACTAATGATACTATTTAACCCGATAATAACTTGAGCAGCAATAAAAACAGGATCAATTCCTTCCCAGGGTCTTGAGCCATGTGCTTGTTTGCCATGAATCTTGATCACAAATCGCTGGGCAGCAGCCATTGTACCTAATGGCTTATACTTTATTTTGCCAATATCAGTTTGTGCATTGATATGTAAACCAAAGATGACATCCACATCCGGGTTTTTTAACACCCCTTCTTTTACCATCATTTCAGCACCACCTTCTTCTCCTGTGGGAACCCCTTCTTCTGCAGGTTGAAAAATGAATTTGACAGTTCCTTTTAAATCCTTTTTCACTTTACTGAGTACCTCAGCAGCACCCATCATCATGGCAATATGCGTATCGTGACCACAGGCGTGCATAACACCGGTTTCTAAACCATTATACATGCTTTTAGCCTTCGATACAAATGGCAGAGAACCTCTTTCAGTAACAGGTAAACCATCAATATCGGCCCTAAGCGCAATCACTGGTCCGGGTTTCCCCCCTTTTAAAATTCCAACAACACCCGTATGGGCTACCCCAGTTTGAACTTCCATCCCCAAACTTTCTAAATGAGCTGCAATTTTTTTAGCGGTCTCAAACTCTCTGTTCGATAATTCAGGATGCTCATGAAAATACCTTCTCCATTCAATAACTTTCGGCTCTATATCATCAATAAGCTGCTCTGTTTTACTTGATTGAGCTTGTAAACCAACTCCGATTAACAAGATAAGTAGTACTATTTTTTTCATATTAAATTTCTAGATTTTTTATTTTTTTGCAAGTAAATCTAATCAATAAAGTTGATTTCGATTTTATTATGTTTAAAATGACCCATGTATTACCTTGTAAATAACATCTCACGGTATTTTACCAGGGGCCATAATTCATCATCTATCATGAGTTCTAACTTATCACAATGATAACGAATCTGTTCAAAATAAGGCTTTACTTTTTCGCAGTACATCACAGCCTTTTTCTCTTCATCCTCCGTTTTATTTGCCTTTTTTCTTTCCTCCACCATAGCGTTGGTTTTCTTGGTGATACCCGATATATGCTCGGAAATCTTTTTGATAAGGTCCATCTGCTCTTTAGCAACTGTTTCAAATTCCTCCCCAAAAACTTCTTTAAGACCTTTTACATTTCTAATTAAAGTATTCTGGTAATTTACGGCAGTTGGAATCACGTGATTCATCGCGATATCTCCCAAAACCCTTCCTTCGATCTGAATCCTTAAAGAGTAAGCGTCAAATTCAATCTCAAGTCTCGCTGTGATCTCTTTAATATTCATGACCTCCATCTCACTGTAAAGATCCATGGCTTTTTTACTCACTTTTGCTTTTACTGCCTTTGGAGTTGTTTTATTATTGCTCAGGCCTCGTTTGGCTGCTTCTTTTTCCCATTCTTTATCATAACTGTTTCCCTCAAAAAGAATATTCTTGGACTGTTTTATATATTCCCTAAGGACGTTAAAGATTGCTTCATCTTTTTTGAAGGACTTATTGTCAATTAATTTATCCACTTCGGCTTTGAAATCTTTTAACTGTTTTGCAACAATGGTATTTAGAACAGTCATAGGATTGGCACAGTTAGCCATAGACCCTACCGCCCTGAATTCAAATTTATTCCCTGTGAAAGCAAAGGGTGAAGTCCTGTTTCTATCCGTATTGTCAAGCAAAATCTCAGGTATCTTACCTATCACATTTAATTTAAGATCTGTTTTCTCTTCAGGAGATAGTTTACCATCGGTTACGTTTTCCAACTCTTTTAGCACAGCGGTTAACTGCTCCCCTATAAATACAGATATAATAGCTGGCGGCGCCTCATCAGCTCCTAATCGGTGGTCATTACTGGCTGAAGCAACATCGGCTCTCATCAATTCCTCATAGGTATGAATCGCCTTAATGGTATTCACAAAAAAGGTGAGGAATTGTAAGTTTCTCATTGGTGTTTTTCCGGGACTCAACAAGTTCACACCTCCATCGGTACTTAAAGACCAGTTGTTGTGTTTACCTGAGCCGTTAATTCCATGAAAAGGCTTTTCATGAAGTAAAACCTTTAACTGGTGTTTTGAGGCTATTTTACCTATTATATCCATCAAAAGCGCATTGTGATCTACTGCAAGATTCGCTTCTTCATGAATGGAAGCAATTTCGAATTGATTTGGGGCTACTTCGTTATGTCTTGTTTTGACGGGTATTCCTAATTTAATACACTCTATTTCAAGTTCGATCATAAAACCCATGACTCTTTGCGGAATGCTGCCAAAATAGTGATCATCTAATTGCTGTCCTTTTGCGGATGACTGCCCCAATAATGTCCTTCCTGTCAGCACAAGGTCTGGTCTTGACAAGACCAAGGCTTTATCAATAAGAAAATATTCCTGTTCCCACCCTAAGGAAGCATTCACTTTTGATACATTTTTATCAAAATATCTGGCTACCCCGGTCGCTTGTTTATCGATGGCATTGAGTGCTCTAAGCAAAGGTGTTTTATTGTCTAAGGCCTCTCCGGTATAGGCTACAAAAATAGTAGGTATACATAAAGTCGTTCCATAAATAAATGCCGGGGATGTCGGATCCCAAGCTGTATAACCCCTTGCTTCAAAAGTATTTCTGATTCCTCCACTTGGAAAACTAGAAGCGTCTGGTTCTTGTTGAACCAGTTCATTTCCGCCAAACCTTTCCAAGGCTTTCCCATCTTTTCCAAGTTCAAAAAAGGCATCATGTTTTTCAGCTGTACCACCTGTTAAAGGCTGAAACCAATGTGTATAATGTGTCACACCTTTTGACAAAGCCCAGTTCTTCATTGAATTTGCCACCTGATCAGCAATTTTTCTATCGATACTTGAACCGTGCTTTACTGCATTCATGACCCCTTCAAATGCCTCCTTAGTGAGGTATTGTTGCATACTTTCTTCATTAAAAACATTACTGCCAAAATATGCGGAACGGTTCTTAGTTTCGACAATTGGGATCAATTTTCTATTCAAAGTTTCCTGAATTGCTCTGGATCTTACTGTAGACATACACTAATAATTAAATTTTTATGGGATAAAAATACTTAATTTTTAAATGTACCCCTCAAAAAATTGGGTATTCATAAAAATAATATGATTAACGACATATTTACCCCCATTGTTTTTGATGTAAATCAATAATAATTATATTTGCCATGAAATTATTAATCCAGAAATAACATGAGCAAAGCAAAATTAGAGTACATATGGTTAGATGGTCACCAGCCTACTCAAGAATTGAGAAGTAAAACTAAAGTTGAAGAAGATTTTAGTGGAAAACTAGAAGATTGTAAAATTTGGTCTTTTGATGGGTCATCTACTGAACAGGCTGTAGGCGGTTCATCAGATTGTCTATTGAAACCTGTAGCAATCTATCCTGATCCGGTAAGAGATAATGGATGGTTAATAATGTCTGAAGTTCTGAACGCAGATGGAACTCCTCACCCATCAAACGGTAGAGCAAAAATCGATGATGATGATAACGATTTTTGGTTTGGATTCGAACAAGAATATTTCCTAATGGATATTGAAACAGATCTTCCTTTAGGATTTCCAAGAGGTGGTTTTCCTGGCCCACAGGGTAAATACTACTGTTCAGTTGGTGGAAGATATACTTGGGGTAGAGACTTTGTTGAAGAACATGCAGATCTATGTATAGCTGCAGGATTAAACTTTGAAGGTATTAACCAAGAAGTAGCCCCTGGACAATGGGAATTCCAATTGTTTGCAAAAGGCGCCAAAAAAGCCGGAGATGAAATCTGGATTGCACGTTATTTATTGAATAGATTAACTGAAGGTTATGGTTATTATATTGAACTGCATCCGAAACCTGTTAAAGGAGACTGGAACGGTTCTGGTATGCATGCCAACTTCTCAAACACTACTTTAAGAACATGTGGTTCTAAAGAAATTTATGAGAAAATTTGTGAAGCTTTCAGACCTGTTACAGATGAACACATAGGTGTTTATGGAGCATTTAATGATGAAAGACTAACAGGATTGCACGAAACTGCTCACGTAACTGACTTCAGCTATGGAGTATCTGATAGAGGAGCATCAATACGTATTCCTATCATCACTGTAGAGAACGGTTGGAAAGGATGGTTAGAAGATCGTAGACCAGCTTCTAATGGTGATCCATATAAGATTGCAGGTAGAATTATCCAAACAGTTAAGTCTGCGAAGTTATAAGTTAAACAAAAGTGTTTGACTATATTAAAAATGCCTTCTTTTTTAGAAGGCATTTTTTATAACACTATGCTGATAAAAATAACATAAGATCCTAAAAGAATTAAACCTTCTCCCCAGGATAATCTCATTCTTCCCGGTGCAAAGACTAGTGGAAAGATGCCTAAAGACAAAACAAGCATCCATATGAGGTCAAAGTCTATTAAACCCTGATCGTTAGCTGTAATAGGCGTGATCATAGAAGTAATTCCAAGTACAGCCAAAATATTAAACATATTTGACCCTAATAGATTCCCAAGAGAAATAGCCTTTTCCTTGCGGGTTATAGCCACCAGAGATGCCGCTAGTTCAGGAATACTAGTCCCAACAGAAATAATCGTTATACCGATAACCCTTTTGCTCACCCCAAACTCAGTCGCTAGATTTACAGATCCTTCAATAAGTAACTCAGATCCTGCCCAAAGCCCGATACTTCCAAATAACAAGAATAAAAGAGACTTTCCAAGAGCGTATTCAACATCATCTTCAGGCATTTCATCAATAACTGCAACTTTCTGAAATTTGAATAAATAAATCAGAATTATGATAAGGGTTAAAAACAGTACCAGACCTTCCCATCTTTGTAATTCTCCGTCAAAAGCCAGGAAAATATAGAGCATTACCGAAGAAAGCATCATCACGGGCCAATCAGTGATATAAAAACTTCTTTCCACCTTGATAGTACTTACCATAATCACAATGGCTAGCACAAAACCCAAATTAGCAATATTTGAACCTATCGCATTACCCAGCGCGATATCTGCATGACCGTTTAGCGCCGCTTTTAAACTTACGATTAACTCAGGCATTGAAGTAGCGAAAGAAACCACTGTCATACCGATCACTATTTTTGGGATTTTTAATCTAAGAGACAAGGATACTGCCGACTTCAGCAGCCAGTTGCCACCGAGAATCAGAATGACAAATCCTAGCAATATAAATAAGTAATTCATGAAGTCTCTTTGTGCAAATATATAATTTAGAAATGAGTTGCAAAATAAAGCATTACAAAGTTTAAAGCTGTTTGGTTAAAACATAAATAATTGCAAATAGACTAATATGATTCCTGCCTCTTCTTCAATCAGAAATACCTGCCTCGCGTCAGGCGGGTCCAATCTATGACGCCCTCTTCAATTCCCACTTCATTTTATTAATTTTTTGTTAAATAACTATTTTTTTAGTTATACAACTATATTATTAGTTTACATTTGATTCAGGATTAAAATAAAAATGGAGAAACTTACCAATAAAGAAGAAGAGATCATGCGGGTCTTATGGAAGCTAAATAAGGCATTTGTCAAAGAAATATTGGCCGAATTACCCGAACCTAAACCTCATTATAATACCATTTCAACTGTAGTTCGAAATATGGAAGAAAAAGGGTTTATCAAATATAATACGTTTGGAAAATCACATCAATATTATCCGGCCATCAGCAAAGAGGCGTATAAAAAAACTTTTATGCATAAAACGATTCAGCATTATTTTGAGGACTCGTACAAAAATGTTGTTTCTTTTTTCGCTAAAGAAGAAAAGATCAGCGTAAGTGAACTAAAAGAGATCATTTCGATCATTGAAAAGAATCAAAAAAATAAATCTTAAACAACATGGAATACTTTTTAAAATTCTCGGCTATTCTTGGTTTGTTCTTTATTTTTTACAAACTATTTCTGGAAAAAGAAACTTTTTTCAATA
>CAJQNF010000121.1 GCA_905479625.1 uncultured Flavobacteriaceae bacterium
CCGCTATGCGATTGGAGAAATTCTCCTTGTGGTGATTGGAATTTTGATTGCACTTCAGATCAATAATTGGAACGAGGGGAGAAAACAACAAAATGAGATCAATGGTGCCTTGACTCAAATTCTCAATGACTTGAAACAAGACAAAGATGTATTGGACTATTTTAAAGGAAGAGAGTCCGATTGTGTTTTATATCTCAAAGAGATCTCAAACAACAGATACGAGTCGGTGGGATTGGATACAATTCTAAGATCTTTAGATCATTACATGTATTTTACGAAAAATAATAATGGATATTCTAGCTTAAAAGAATCAGGGAAAATATCAAATATTGATAATTTAATTCTAAAGTCTAGTTTGACTAATTATTATGAAATTACTTATGAAAGCTTAATGGAAGCCTCTCGTTTTTCCGGTACTTTTACAAACAATCGTGTTATTCCATATGTTATTGACAACTTACAACCCAATATTGATAATTCGGTATCCAAGGAAAGGGTTCTTAAGAAAATGGAAGCATCCAATTTAAGATCACTCGTTAATTATCAAATTGGTGTGAAGAACTATAGTTTAAGTCAATTAGAGAATGGACTAAAAAATAATATCGATCTTTCCGCCTTGATTGAAAGTGAGTTAGAAGGGAGGGAATAATGAATAATGCAACATTGTAGCATTGTAGCATTGTAGCATTGAATTTCTTATATTTAAACACTAACGACTAATCAAATGATCCCCTTTTTCAGAAAAATCAGAAAAAAAATGGCTGACGACAACCGACCTTTAAAATATGCTCGATATGCGATTGGTGAAATAGCACTGGTGGTTATTGGAATTTTGATTGCGCTTCAGGTGAATACTTGGAATGAAGAAAGAAAGCAGCGTCAGGTAGAAGTCAAATACTTCCATAACTTGAAAAACGATCTTATGGCTGATTTGACCCAGTTGGATATGATGATCGATGTGTCTCATGCAAAAGTGCAGGCATCAAAATCTATAAAATTAAAGGCTGATCGCGATTCTATAGGTTCAGTTTATGATTTTACAAATAAAATGCAGACACTATTCTTTGTTAATGAATTTCGACCGAATGATAATACTTATGAGGAAATGAAAAGTTCTGGAAATTTCAGTACCATCAGCAATGACGAATTGAAGCTGAAATTGATGAATTTAAAAAAAACTTATCTCGAAATAGCAGGTGTTCACGAACATATGAGGTATGATTTTAATATATTTTTAGAGGACTTTGAGAAATACGTAGACTGGGGTAAGTATTATGATCTTGGCAAATCTAATATTCCAAAGCTAGATTTGGAATATGACACGGTTTATATAGAAAGTCATAAAGAAATTATGGAACAAGAGATTCATGAACTCTATAAGAACAAAGTTTTTTTAAACAACATCTTTCTTTTGGAAATCAATTACACCTATATCATCGATTTATTCGATCGAACCAAACCTCAAATCCTTGAAATCACGGAGATCTTAAATAGGGAGCTTGAAAAGGAATAGTTTCCTTGTTCAATGCTACAATGCTACAATAGGAAATCGCACCCGCCTGCCGCCAGGCTGGTCCAATCAAAAACCTACTTCGACATTCGATATTCATTTTTGCTTCAATTCTCATCGATGTTAATTTCCAAATAGAAGTTTTTCACTAAATTTTTACCATATTGACGCTCTAATCTTCTAATCGCAAAATGTGCTTTAGCCACCTTTTGAAAGTGATTAATAAATAATAAATTAATTGCACCACCAGCTGCTGCACCTGCAATTGGCACCGCTTGTGCCATGAATTTTTCTGATACTTGGACTGTAAAACGAGAAGTTATCATACTTAACAACTTCATAAGTGGATTTGCACTATTCATTAAGAGTTTGTTTAAACCTTGAATACCATTCTTAGCCAAATAACTACCTGCAGCCTTTACCGCATTATCCAAAGCAACTCTTCCACCATAATAAATGGTATCCATGCTGTCATCATCTTTAGAATTCCCACCCATTGCAAAGACTTGAATACAGTTTAGTTGTGTTTCTAAATTATACAAATCTTCACCTTCACTTCTTGCAATATCCATAATTGATCTCATCATTATATTTGTTGCAAAACTTAAATCCGCAACAAATGCCAAGGTTCCAACACCTGTTGTTGATCCAAAGAAACCACCTAACATACCACTACCTGTTACAATTGTTTTATAGGTTTTTTCTGAAGGTTTTTTAAATTCTTGGCCTTCTTCCATAGTTGAAAGGTTTACACTCACAATTTTTGCTAACAAACCACTTATCTTTTTTTGAAACCACACTTGCTGTTTTTGCGGGATAAATTTTGTTCCAGAATCAATAACTCCGCCCAAACTATTTACACCTTTCATGATCACACCAATATTTTCTAGATCCTTTTTTGCTTCAGTTAAGGTTTCTAAATCTTCTGGAGACAATGTTAATATGTGCTTAGGCTCGTCCATTTTATTTCACTAATTCTCCTTTAAATGTTTTTGTAAAAGGCTATTAAACAAATTTTCTGCATGTACTAAACTATCTTGCGCTTGGTTTTTTTGAGTTTCAATGGCTTTTAATTCATATTCAATCTTATGAGATATCTTTTTATCTGGAACTGGGATTTTAAAGTTCCTAATCTCACTCATTCCTAAATCAGGCACAGCAATGCCTTTTGTTCCATGACTGGCCTGCCTTAAAATAATCTCTGAGTCCAAAACATATCTTAAATAACAGTTTTACTTAAAAAAGAATAGGGAAAGATCAATTTATTAGCAATGTTACAATTATAAATATAATTATATATTCAATGTAAATTAAACCATATGATAATTTATAATCAATATACTTAATTAAGCAAATGAAAGATTAATCGTATCTCTTAGATTTAACATCAACAATCTCCAATCAAAAACCTAATCGAAATTCGATATCCCATTTCTTACATCAAAAATCTCCAATCCCTGCCTGCCGGCAGGCAGGTTCAATGCTTCAATGCTACAATAAATCATTACATCAATACATCATTACCCAAATACATCATTATCTTTTCATATATTTATCACACAACGAACTAAACAATGATTCCTTTCTTTCAGGACAGAGCGTTAAGAAAATGTCTAGTAGACATTTTTAGCGCTTGGGCCAGCTGGCGTGGGGGCATTGATAGCAATAATTATGATAAATTTTTTTAGACGAATAAGAAAAAAAATGGCAG
>CAJQNF010000122.1 GCA_905479625.1 uncultured Flavobacteriaceae bacterium
GTTGATCAGGACTTTGTCTTAGGAGGAAGTGCTGTTTATACGGCTACATCTGATGGAGATACTTATCAGTGGGAGATTAGTACTGATGGTGTTAGTTTTACACCTCTTAGTGATGATGCCAAATATAGTGGAACATCGACTGCAAGTTTGACGGTCTCAGGATTGGTAATTCCAGATTACTTTAATGAATACAGAGTGGTTGCAAGTAATATTGCTTTCTCATGTGATCCGAGAGATGCATCAATATCAGCAAGTTATAATGTTCTATTAGATACAGATAATGATGGTGTTTTTGACATCGTCGATGTCGATGATGACAACGATGGTATTTTTGATACCGTTGAAGGTGAAGTTACCGACACTAATTTAGATGGTCGTCCTGACAGAATAAGTCTAGATTCTGATAGCGATGCTTGTGCTGATGCTATCGAAGCCGGATTTACAGATCCTGATGGAGATGGAATTCTCGGAACATCACCGGTAACTGTTGATGCTGATGGCCAAGTAACAGGACAAGGAGGATATACAACTCCAAATGATCTGGATAACAATAGTGTCTTTGACTTCCAGGAAGCTGGAGAGCCTTCTGCAATAGAAAACCAACCTGAAGAGATAGAAATTGCGCTGGGAGACGATGCTATTTTTGAAGTTTCTGCTACTGCTACTTTCTATCAATGGCAGCAAAGCATGAATGGTGGATCATCTTGGGTTAATTTGGTAAATGATATTAAATACAGTGGAGTTACAACTGACAGGTTAGTAATTAATGATGCCAGAGGAAGATTGGAAGGCAGTTCGTACCGTGTGGTGTTGAGCTCTCCGGATTTCGCTTGTGATCCTGTTGAAGAATTGATATCTGAAGGAGCAAGATTGGTATTCAATACTAGTTTGATCCCAAGTGGATTCTCGCCAAATGGTGATGGTGAAAATGATTTGTTCAGCATTCCTGGTCTTATTGAAACACCCGCCTTTACTATGGAAGTATTTGACAGATGGGGTAACAGTGTGTACCAATATGATAATAATGGTAGCCTGAACCCGGATTGGTGGAATGGTGAATCAACAGGAAACATGACCCTGAGTAAAGGGCAATTGGTGCCTGCTGGAACATATTTCTACCTCATCAAATACAATGATGGAAATAAATCTCCTGACAAGGGTTGGGTATATGTGAATTATTAATAGAATACTTACGGGTAGCATTTCCTATAAGACATGCTACCCTTATAACATAAAAAAGGGGGTAAGGAGTTTTAGAGTAATATTTCTTGAATGACTCAGTACTATTTAAATGACAATTCAATTGTCAAATGAATAAAATTTAACAAATGAAAAAAATAACAATTTTCTTAGCTATTGGTTTTTTACTTTTCTTTAACGAGACCAATGCGCAACAAGATCCTCAGTATACACAATATATGTATAATATGAACGTTGTAAATCCAGCATACGCTGGTTCTAGAGGAACCTTAAGTTTAGGTTTGTTGGGGCGTAGCCAGTGGACGAGTGTGGATGGAGCACCAAAAACGTTAACTTTTGATGTTCATGCGCCATTAGGAAAAAAAGTAGGAGTTGGACTCTCTGTAATTGCAGATGAAATAGGTCCTGCTAAAGAGACGAATATTTATGCTGATGTTTCCTATACGCTAACCACTTCGGAAGAAGGAAGATTGGCCTTTGGATTAAAAGGAGGTGTGACTTTGTTAAATGTGAATCTGTTGGATGTAGTTTTGCCACAGACTGGAAGTGCAGGAGATCCTGTATTTGATGAGAACATAAATGATACGTTTCCAAATTTTGGAGCAGGAGTTTACTACTATACGAATAAATGGTATGCCGGTTTCTCAGTTCCGAATATTATGAAATCAGAACATTTAGACAAAGATAATATCAACACCAAGGCCTCTGAAGAAGTTCATTATTTTTTAACCGGTGGATATGTTTTCGATCTGTCAAGTACAGTGAAGTTCAAACCGTCATTAATGTTTAAAGGAGTTGCCGGAGCACCGGTTTCCGTAGATATCAATGCGAACTTCCTGATGTATGACAGGTTTGAAGTAGGAGCGAGTTATAGAATAGAAGATGCCGTTAGTTTGTTATTCAATTTCGGAGTTACCCCTGACTTTAGAATTGGTTATGCTTACGATTATACGATCTCGGAATTCTCTAATTCACAAACCGGTGGATCACATGAGATCATATTATTGTATGACATTGACTTCTCTAAAAAGAATGTGAAGTCACCTAGATTTTTCTAGGTTATATAGAGAAACATAAAAAAGGGGAATTTATGAAAAATTACATTTTGGCATTGCTTCTATGCACTGTAGGAGTATTCTATGCACAAACTGAAGGTTCAGGAAAGTACGCAATCAATCTACTTACAATAAACTCGAAGAATTCTGATTTTGGTACTGCCTTTTATGGTGAAGATAAATTGGTTTTTGCTTCACCCAAAAAAGGAATTACATTGGTCAACGATGTTTGGGTTGATAATAATCAGCGGTTTTTGGAACTTTATGTTGGTGATATACTTCCCAATGGTGATCTTGAAAACGTTTCGCTGATGAAAGGTGAGGTAAATACTCGCTACCATGAAGCTGATGTTGTTTTCACAAGAGATTTAAAAACAGTTTATTTTACCAGAAATAATTTTTACAACAAAAAGTTGGCAAGAAGCGAGAAGGAGATGGCAAATCTGGCCATGTTTAAGGCTTCTGTTAATGACAAAGGTGAATGGGTGAATATCATTCCAATGCCTTTTAATAATGTAGAATATTCTGTAGGTCACCCAGCCCTTAGTGCTGATGAAAAAACATTATATTTTATATCTGACATGCCTGGAGGATATGGTCAAACAGATATTTTTAAAGTAGCGATCAATCAGAGTGGATTCGGAAATCCTGTAAATTTAGGATGGAAGATCAATTCACCTTCAAAAGAATTTTCACCCTTTGTTGATGGTGAGGTTTTATATTTTTCTTCTGATAAAGATGGAGGTATGGGAGGATTTGACGTGTATGCCACGCGTTTAGTTGATTTTACACCAGAGCCTGTGTTATTAAATGCACCCATTAACTCCAGTGCTGATGATGTCACTTTTATCATCAATTCTAAAACCAGAAAAGGGTATGTTTCTTCGAACAGAAGCGGGGGAGAAGGAGATGATGATCTGTATTCATTTATTGAAGAAGAGCCGGTTGTTTTTAAATGCCGTCAATTAATTACAGGAGAGGTGAGAGATCAAAATACTACTGAGATCATTAGAGGAGCAGTAGTAGCCATAAAAGACATGGACGGAAATGTAGTGAAAGAAGTTGTTGTAGATGAAGAAGGCGTTTTTGAACTTGCGGCTTACTGTGATACCAGCTATAAGTTGGAAGGCAGCAAGGAAGGATACACCACCCAGAGCAAGTCACTTACGACATCAATGGAAGCTGATAAAAAATTAAAGTTACTCATTTTATTGGGAACAGGAGAGATTCTGGAACAGGTAGAACCTGTTGCCGCAATAGTTGAAGACAAGCCTGAAGGTATGCCTGAAGTACTTCCTGAAGAAATAGTAAAAGTAAGACCAAGTACGTACGTAGTGAATATTGAACCGATCTATTTTGAATTGAATTCTTCATATCTGAATAAGGAGGCTATGAAAGAACTTGACAAGGTGGTTGATTTAATGACTAAATATCCTGAAATGATCATTGAATCAGGTTCACATACTGACTCCAGAGGGATTATAGGATACAATACGTGGCTATCTACCCGAAGAGCATCATCTACTGTTAATTACATTCTTGAAAAAGGAATCGATGCCAGTAGGATCACAGGAAAAGGTTATGGAGAAAGTCAGTTGATCAATGGCTGTTCAGATGGCATTGATTGTACAGAGGCACAACATGCGATGAATAGGCGTACCGAATTTGTCATTATAAAAATGTAACTAAATCAAATACTAAAAGCCAGCGAATTTCGTTGGTTTTTTGATAAAGTATTAGGGTGTATGAAAAGTTTATTTTATGTTTTTTTTCTATTGGTATCAATGTCAGTCTATGCTCAACTGACAGCGGCTCAATACAAAGTAAAAAGCCTTGAAGCAAATTCTCCGAATGGGGACTTTGGGACTACATTTTACGGAAAAGATAAAATCGTGTTTTCTTCATCAAGAAAAACAGGTATTTCCAACAAAACTTGGGAAGGTAATGACCAGCCTTTTCTGGATCTTTATATAGGTAATGTAGAAGAAGATGGTGAAATTACAAGAGTAAGGCCTTTCTCAAGTGCTGTAAACTCAAAATACCATGAAGCGATGGTTGCCTTTTCACCTAATCTTAGAGAATTATATTTTACTTCTAATAATTATATGGGAGGAAAAGTAAGATCGAGTAACCTAAAGATTTTTAGGGCAAATATAGGAGATTCAGGAAGCCGTACCAATATCATGACCTTAACAATAAATAACGATAAGTATAGTACGGGTCATCCGTTTTTGTCAAAAGACGGAAAAAAACTGTATTATATTTCTGATATGCCAGGAGGTTATGGACAAACAGATATTTATGAAGTTTCGGTTAATAATGGACATTACGGGGCTCCCAAAAATCTCGGACCTACTGTGAATTCAAAATATAGGGAGTACACGCCGTATGTAGATGGAGATATTCTTTATTTTTCTTCGAATAAGCCAGATGGTCAAGGGGGATATGATATTTATATGACCAAACTTGATGGATCAATAGAAGAGCCTATCAATTTGGGGAAGCCGATGAATAGTAAAGGGGATGATTTTTCTTTTATCATCAACAAAGAGACCCAAAGCGGGTATTTTTCTTCAAACAGGCGAGGGGGTAAAGGAGATGACGACATCTATTTTTTTAAGGAGCTGACTGTTAATCCGATATGTGACCAGGTTGTTCAAGGAATTATTGTTGATAAAAAAACAGGTCAACCCTTATCAAATGCATTCGCTTCGATTTATGACAGTAAAGGAAAAAGGATCAGAAGAATAGAGACCCTTAATAATGGTGAATTTTCTTTTAAGGTTAAATGTGATGAGACCTATAAAATTGGGGGAGATAAATTTGGATTTTTTGAAGCTGATACAACTTTGGTCACCAGCAGGGTGAATGCCTTTGAAAACAAGATAACATTAAAATTGGATGAGAAGGAATTTATCAATGTAAATGGCAAGGAAATGCTTAATGTAAGAACAATCGAATTTGAACTGAATGAGGCGAACATTCTTGAGAGATCTTATGATGAGCTAGCAAAAGTGACGCGATTGATGGATAAATTTCCTGATATGATTATACAGTTTGGCTCGCATACTGATTCAAGAGGAGGAGATGGTTATAATATGTGGCTGAGTCAGAAACGAGCTTCGGAAACGGTAAGGTACCTGATTGGTATAGGTGTCGATTCAAAAAGAATTACAGGAAAAGGATTTGGTGAATCAAGAATAATCAATGGCTGTTCGAATGGTGTAAAATGTACAGATTCGGAACACGCACAAAATAAAAGAACAGAATTTGTAGTCATCAAAAAATAATTTGCTGATATACAGCAGAAAGCTAAAAAAGCATCACGTCAATACGTGATGCTTTTTTTGTAGTATTGAATGAAAATTTTCAGAAAATATGTACTTTTGCAAATTTAACAGAATTCGTAAGAAAATATGAGTCAGACTTTTAAAGAATATAAGGGATTGGACCTTCCGGCAATAGCCGAAAAAACACTCGAATTTTGGGAGGAGAATGACATATTCCAAAAAAGTATTAGCTCTAGAGACGGAAAAGAAAGCTTTGTTTTTTTTGAAGGACCTCCTTCAGCCAACGGACTTCCGGGAATCCATCATGTGATGGGTAGAGCCATTAAGGACCTTTTTTGTAGATATAAAACACTTCAAGGCTTTCAAGTAGAAAGAAAGGCCGGTTGGGATACCCATGGATTACCGATTGAATTAGGTGTAGAGAAAGAACTTGGGATCACCAAGGAAGATATTGGAAAAAAGGTGAGTGTTGAGCAGTACAATCAAGCTTGTAAAAAGGCGGTACTGAGATATACAGATATTTGGGATGACCTTACTAAGAAAATGGGTCATTGGGTAGACCTGAATGATCCTTATGTGACTTATAAGCCGAAATATATGGAGACCCTATGGTGGCTACTCAAGGAACTCTATCAAAAAAAATTACTTTATAAAGGGTATACCATACAGCCTTATTCTCCAAAGGCCGGAACAGGACTAAGTTCTCATGAACTTAACCAGCCCGGAACCTATCAGGACGTGACTGACACCACTGTAGTTGCGCAATTCAAGGTTATACCATCAACGTTGCCGGAAAGCCTTAAAAACATCAACGGAGACCTTTTTATATTGGCATGGACTACTACCCCATGGACACTTCCTTCTAATACGGCCTTGACAGTTGGTAAGAAAATAGACTATGTCATCGTCAGTACCTATAACCAATACACCTTTGAAGCCGTCAATGTAGTCTTGGCCAAACAATTGGTAGGGTACCAGATGGGGAATAAATTTCAGGAGGTCACTGAGGAAGCAGCGATAAATGACTATAAGGAAGGAGATAAAATAATTCCATATAGAATAATTGCTGAATGTAAGGGTGCTGATTTGCTGGACATCAGGTATGAACAATTATTGCCTTATACCTTGCCTTATCAAAATGCCGAAGATGCATTTAGAGTGATTGCCGGAGATTTTGTTACTACAGAAGATGGTACCGGTATTGTGCATACGGCACCAACATTTGGAGCAGATGATGCTATGGTTGCGAAACAGGCAACACCGGAAATACCTCCGATGCTTGTATTGGATGACCGAAATAACCCGGTTCCATTGGTCGATTTGCAGGGTAAATTTATCGCGCAGATGGGTAAGTACGCCGGTAAATACGTCAAGAATGAATATTATGATGACGATCAACAACCGGAAAGGTCAGTTGATGTGGAACTAGCCATTCAATTAAAAGAAGAAAACAAGGCCTTTAAGGTCGAAAAATATAAGCACAGTTACCCAAATTGCTGGAGAACTGACAAGCCCATACTATATTATCCGTTGGATTCATGGTTCATTAAAGTGACTGATAAGAGAGACAGGATGTTTGAGTTGAATCAGTCCATCAATTGGAAACCCAAGTCAACAGGAGAGGGAAGGTTTGGCAACTGGCTTCAAAATGCGAATGACTGGAATCTGTCCAGATCAAGATTCTGGGGTACTCCGCTACCGATCTGGAGAACGAAGGATGGATCAGAAGAGACTATCATTGGTTCTGTTGAAGAGCTCAAAGCTGAAATGCGAAAATCTATCGATAAAGGTTTTATGAACCAGGATATTTTCGAAGAATTTGTGGTAGGAGATATGAGTGAGGAGAACTATGACAAGATCGATCTTCATAAGAATATAGTAGATCAAATTGTCTTGGTTTCGGATAAAGGTCAAGCCATGAATAGAGAATCGGATCTAATCGATGTATGGTTTGATTCAGGTGCGATGCCATACGCGCAATGGCACTATCCTTTTGAGAATAAGGAAAAAATAGATAATAACGATTTCTATCCTGCTGATTTTATAGCAGAAGGAGTTGATCAAACAAGAGGATGGTTCTATACATTACATGCCATAGCAACCATGAATTTCGATAGTGTTGCGTATAAAAATGTTGTATCAAATGGGCTTGTTCTTGATAAGAATGGGAAGAAAATGTCGAAAAGACTTGGTAATGCGGTGGACCCCTTTGAAACAATGAATACATATGGTGCGGACGCTACCAGATGGTATATGATTTCAAATGCAAATCCATGGGATAACCTGAAATTTGATCTGGAAGGCATAGAAGAGGTAAGAAGAAAGTTCTTTGGAACGCTTTACAATACATATTCTTTCTTCTCTCTATATGCTAATATTGATAAATTCTCTTACAAAGAAGAGGAGATTGCAATTCAGGAAAGGCCTGAGATAGATCGTTGGGTACTGTCAGAACTGAATTCTCTGATTAAAAAAGTGGAAGGTTTTTATGATGATTACGAACCAACCAAAGCTGCTAGAGCCATTCAGGAATTTGTGGGTGAGAATTTGAGCAACTGGTATGTCAGATTGTGTCGCAGAAGATTTTGGAAAGGAGATTATCAAAAGGATAAGATTTCGGCCTATCAAACTTTATATACATGTTTGCTGACAATTGCAAAAATGGCCTCACCGATAGCGCCGTTTTTTATGGATAATTTATACCGAGATTTAACAAAAAACGTTATAGAAAATAAATTAAGTTCTGTACATTTGGGTGAATTTCCAAAAGCTGATAACACATTAATCGATCCGTCTCTGGAAAGAAAGATGCATAAAGCGCAGATAATCTCCTCTATGGTCTTGTCGCTTAGGAAAAAGGAAATGATCAAAGTCCGCCAGCCTTTGCAAAAAATAATGATTCCTGTTATAGATGAACAGGATAAATTGGATATTGAGGCAGTCTCCGATTTGATAATTTCGGAAGTAAATGTGAAGGAAGTCGAGTTATTGCAGGATGCTTCTGGGATTCTCATTAAGAATATCAAGCCCAATTTTAAAGTGCTTGGGCCAAAATATGGTAAGGAAATGAGATTTGTTGGACAGGCCATTAATGGTTTGTCAAATGAGCATATCGAAACCATTGAGCGTGAGGGGACATTGGCAATTGAAGTAAATGGAAAAATGGAAAGCCTCTTATTGGAAGAGGTAGAGATCGCAACTCAGGATATAGAAGGGTGGCTAGTTGCCAATCAAGGCAATTTAACGGTGGCCTTAGACGTTTCTATAACAGAGGAGCTTAAGAATGAAGGGATCGCGAGGGAATTGGTGAACAGAATTCAAAATTTAAGGAAGGAAAGTGGCTTGGAGGTGACAGATAAGATCATTCTTTATATTAAAAAGGATGGCTTTGTAGATGAAGCAATAGCCCTCAATGCAGAGTATATTAAGAATGAAACATTAACGAAAGAATTAATATTTAAGAAAGAAGTTGAAAATGGAACGGAAATTGTATTTGATCAGGTAAATACAATATTGTTCTTAGAAAAAGTATAGTGATGAGCAAGAATACAATTAGATACTCAGATCAGGATTTAGCAGAGTTTAAATCGATCATAGAAGAAAAAATCAAACATGCACAGGAAGATTTGGTCTTGATAGAAAGTACTTTTAAAAATGACAGTAATAATGGTACGGATGATACTTCACCGACCTTTAAGGCTTTCGAAGAAGGATCTGAAACGATGTCAAAAGAGGCAAATGTCCAGTTGGCTATTCGTCAGGAAAAATTTTTACGAGATTTGAAGAACGCATTGCTAAGAATCGAAAATAAAACCTACGGAGTTTGTCGTGTTACCGGTAACCTTATTCAAAAGGAACGTTTGAAATTGGTTCCTCATGCTACTTTAAGTATAGCTGCAAAGAACCAGCAATATTAGAATAGCTGGCAGATACAGCCTTTTAAAAAGGTCATACTTTTGTTTCCTTTTTCTATGCGCTGCTTATACCTATGGCCAAGAAGTTGTTGAAAAAAGGATAGAATCCAAAGCTGGAAATATTCTTATTGAGTTAGATCTTATTGATCATATTCAATTGTTCAACTCCAGGGATGAATCCAGTATTACCGTTCGGGCTGAAGGAACCGTTCAATCACCAAGTTTCCAATTGGAAGAGAAGGATGGGCATGTTTTGTTAAAGGATAATGAGATATTTGTGACAGAAGAATCGCTTGGCGATGACAAATTATGCGTCGTGGAGCCTAACTATACTTCTTATCAAATATATGTTCCTAAAAATAGGGTTCTTTATATTTCTTTTATGGAAGGAAACTTTTATTCAGATAATTTTGAAGGTGATTTGAATTTAAATGTAGAAGCTGGAATAATAAAACTCAAGAATATGAATGACGCTGTGAATTTAAGGTTGAATTCTGGGAGCGTTTTTTTGCACGATATAAGAAACACAAAAATTGATGCAGAAACTAATCTGGGGGTTTTAGTGAATAATATCCCAATTCAGGATGAAGTCAAGCCAAATAAAAAACTACTACAGACCGTTGGAAATCCAAATAATTCGATAATAATAAGGACAATTTTGGCTAATATTTATTTGTATGAATCAAAGACTAATTTTTAGTAATATTGTAGCGCCCTTAAAAGCACCCATTTAGTTTGAACAAAGAAAAGAAATTCGTGAAAAGAGCAGTTTTTATTATCATCGTCATCCTTTTAATTGATCAGGTTTCTAAAATCTATATCAAGACAAATTTTGTATTGAGTGAAGAGATCAAAGTTATGGGTCTCGATTGGTTCAGGATTCATTTTTTAGAAAACAATGGCATGGCCTGGGGTAAGGAGTTTGGAGGCAGATCAGGGAAACTATTTTTGACCTTATTCAGATTGGTGGCTATTGCAGGAATAGGCTATTGGTTGTATGATGCGATAAAAAATAATGCACATCGAATTTTAATTGTCGCAATTTCTTTCATTTTTGCAGGTGCTTTAGGAAATATTATAGATTCTGTTTTTTATGGGATATTCTTTAGTGATAGTTATCGTCAAGTCGCTACTTTTCTTCCAGAAGAAGGCGGGTATAATTCTTTATTCTATGGCAAGGTAGTAGACATGTTATACTTTCCAATAGTAGATACCATGTTGCCAGATTGGGTACCCAGTATAAGTTTTAATTTCCCGACCTGGCTTCCGTTTATCGGAGGGGATCATTTTTCTCTTTTTGAAAACCGAAATCTAACCTTTTTTGATCCTGTTTTTAATGTGGCTGACACCGCTATCAGCAGTGGAGTAGGTCTATTGATCGTTTTTAACAGAACGATTTTTCCAAAGAAAAAAACTAATGCTTCCGAGATTATTGCAGAAGACCACAACTTGAATTAGGCCAATTTCATTCTGTCTTTTAGCGCGTCGATCAATTGTAACAGGTTGTCAATCTCAACATGATCCATGATCACCACTTTATACCATTTGTTGTTTTCATTGTGCTGTTCGGGAACCAAATCAAATTTTTCCGCAATATCTTTTGGAATGTGAGAGGAATAAAGCGTGACGATATTCATATGTTCATTCCTGAAATATGGGATATGTAACTGGTCCAGTTGCTTGCAAAACCAATTGGTTCTCATAAGCAATACACTTATTTTCTCATACCAGCCATAAGGTCCGTATGTGAACAAGATCATATACACTGCAATTGCATTTGCACCTGACCGACTTCCGCAAAGGGTAAGGTCCATCCCTTCTACATATTCCGCTTCCTTGGTAAGTACATTTTCAATCAGGCCCTTCCTGCTTAAATAAACACCAGTACCATAAGGCGCTTGCAGCATCTTATGGGCGTCAATCGTAATGGACGAAACTTTAGGGTTTGAAAAATTTATTTTTGATTTTAAATTACTGAAAGGATACACAAAACCTCCATAGGCCCCGTCAATGTGTAATTTGTAATCCAAGCCCATGGATTCTAAAAGGTCTGTATAGATATCAGGATCATCCACAGACCCAAACATAGTAGTTGCCATATTAGCGACGACTATAAAATATTTTTTACCATTCGCAACTGCTTCTTTAACCAGACGCTCTAAAGCAACAGGGTCAATTTCTCTTGTTTTAAAATTAACAGGGGCTTGAAGAAGATCGAGACTTAAAATGTTGGATGCTTTTGGCATGGAATAATGTGTGTCTTCAGAGGCCAGTATGGCGATTTCATCATTTCTGGCATCAAAATGATGGTTAAAATAATTTCTAAAGACCCAAATGGCCTGTATATTGGCTTCAGTCCCTCCAGGTGCGATATAGCCATCAAACTGTTCATCCTCCATTTTAAAGAAATCAACAGCGAGAACTCTTAGTACTTCGCGTTCAATTTCCTGCGTACCTTTAAAAGCACTCTCTGATGAGCCGAAAGTATGACAACCGATATGATTTGGGTTGGCCACATAGGTTTTCAAAGTGGGCGCATCCTTTAGAAATGG
>CAJQNF010000123.1 GCA_905479625.1 uncultured Flavobacteriaceae bacterium
TCTGCAAGATATATCGGTTCACTGGTGTCAGATTTTCATCGGAACATGATCAAAGGCGGAATCTATATGTATCCTACAAGTTCTAAATCCCCGCAAGGTAAACTGAGACTGTTGTATGAATGCAATCCTATTGCGTTTTTGGCAGAACAGGCCGGAGGGAAAGCAACAGATGGATACAAAAGAATACTTGAAATCAAACCAAATGAATTGCACCAAAGAGTCCCAATTTTTGTGGGAAGTATTTTAATGGTGGAGAAATTAGAGGAGTTTATGGCAAAGTATCCTGAGAGTGCGGATTACTGATTGGAGATTGGAGATTGTAGATTGTAGATTGGAGATTGGAGATTGGAGATTGGAGATCTAAATTTAAATCTCTAGACTCGACCAATTGAAATTAAAACAATTTATTTTCAAAAGTCTTAAACGAAGTTATGTCTGTCCATACTTGGCTTTTCATAGGATGAATAATGTCCTAATTTTGCTGAAATAATATCAAAAATCCACAATCTAAAATCTCCAATCTCAAATCATTTCACCCTCTTTTAAGTGTAAAATTACCTCTGTCAACATGGAATAATTATATTTGCACAAATTATTGATCCTTGGGTACTATAAAAATCAGTAACATTCGAGTCTATGCCTACCACGGTTGTTTAGTGGAAGAAGGGAAAATAGGCTCTGAATACAGGGTAGATCTTTCTGTAAAAGCAAATTTGCAAGCATCTGCAAAATCTGACCAGTTAGCTGATACTGTTGATTATGTACACCTAAATAGGATCGTAAAAGAAGAAATGTCAGTCCGCACCAAGCTTCTGGAAACTGTTGCCAGCCTAATTCTTGATCGTATTATGGTTGAGACTCCAATGGTAAACAAAGCAAAGATCAAAGTATCGAAGTTAAACCCACCAATTGGTGGAAATGTCGAAATGGTTTCGATTATTATGGAAAAAAAAAGGTGACATTTATACAAAGAAAATAGTATAGATTGTATCGAATAACTCATCTCAATACCTATGGCTTATCAATTCACGATTTTAGTTCCGATATTCAATGAAGAAGATGGCATGGAAAGACTCTTTTCAAAGCTTTCGGAATATCTAGAAGTTGCTTCTAGAAAGACCAATGTAATCCTTATTGATGATGGATCTAGCGATAATAGTAGAACACTTATTAAAAATTACTGCAAGGATAAAGATGATTTTCAATACATTCTTTTTAAGAACAACTCTGGCAAAGGCGCCGCATTAAAGGCCGGATTTGAAGCTACTACCGCACCTGTATTGGGTTATATAGATGCTGATCTTCAAACATATCCAGAAGACTTTGAATTACTACTTCCATACATTGAAGAATTCCAGCTCGTTACCGGAAGAAGGGTTACCAGACAAGATTCAATTATAAAAAGGTTTTCCTCAAGATTTGGAAATGGTGTAAGGCGAATTTTTACCAAAGATGAGATGAATGACACAGGTTGTCCTTTGAAAATAATTCGAACTGATTACGCTAAAAAAATTCCATTATTTGCAGGGCTTCAGCGATTCTTACCAGCAATGATTTTATTACAAGATGGCAAGATTAAAGAAATTCCAATTAACCACTATCCTAGAATAGCAGGTGAATCAAAATACGGTTTTAGCAATAGATTTATAGGCCCCTTAATGGATTGTTTCGCTTATGTTTGGATGAAAAAAACATATATAAAATACGAAATTTCTGAAAAAGGATAATGAATGATTGGCTTATTTATTCCATAGGATTTCTGTCTCAATTATTATTTTCTTCGAGAATTTTAATTCAGTGGATACAATCCGAAAAATCAAAAAAAGTAGTAACTCCTTTAATTTTTTGGCAACTAAGCCTGGTTGCATCATTTTTGCTATTTGTATATGGCTGGCTCCGAAATGATTTTGCCATCATGCTAGGCCAGGTAATCACCTATTTTATTTATATCCGAAATTTACAATTACAGAATTTCTGGAAAAAAATGCCCCTTCTTTTAAGGTCGTTTCTTTTGTTGTTTCCTTTTATAATAGTGATCTATGGATTTAATAACAATGCCCTTGATGTATCACTTCTTCTAAGAAATGAAAGCATCCCGCTTTGGCTAGTCATTCTGGGTAGTATTGCACAAGTTGTATTTACCGGAAGGTTTATTTATCAATGGATTTATTCCGAAAGGAAAAAAAGCTCAGAACTTCCTTTAGGATTCTGGATCTTGAGTATTTCAGGGTCCCTCCTTATTATGATATATGCAATCCTCAGAAAAGATCCCGTTTTGCTAACAGGACACATCTTTGGCAGTTTTGTTTATATTCGCAATATCTTTTTGATAAAAAAATCAAAACATGAATAACAAGTCATATTTAATAGCAATCGCCTTGGTTTGTTTGGCCATATTTTTTCCACATCTCGATGTGGTAGAAGTAAACATAATGGAAGCTCGAAACTTCATTACGGCCAGAGAGATGTTAGATTATGGCAATTGGTTCCACACCACCATGAATTTGGAGCCACGTTATGAAAAACCGCCTCTTCCTACATGGATGACGGCCCTTTCTGGCGCAATATTTGGCATGGATAATTTAATTGCATTACGCCTACCAGCAGTTTTTACGGTAGTTCTTTTATTGTTCTCATTTTACTTTTTAGGTATTCAAACCTTGCGAGATAAGAAACAAGCATTTCTTGGTACACTTATATTATCTACTTCATTTTATATTATTTTTTCTGGCAGAAACGGTCAATGGGATATATTTACGCATGCCTTTATGCTTTTTGCTATCTATCAACTTTTTATGGCTTTTGAATCTGACGAGCGATCTTGGAAACATTGGTCATTGGTAGGCGTATTTATGGGCTTATCATTTATGAGCAAGGGGCCTGTATCCTTTTATGCCCTCTTTTTACCTTTTCTGATTGCCTATGGTTTTGTATTTAAATTCAAAGGGTTTAAACATAAAGTTCCATCGCTCTTAGCCAGCCTTCTCATTTTTGTAATCGTTGGTCTTACTTGGGGTATTTATATATACTTAACTGATACGAGTGCTGCTGAAGTCGCAACCAATAAAGAAGCTGTTCGCTGGACAAACTATGAGGTCAAACCATTTTATCATTATTGGAGTTTCTTTATTCAGTCAGGCATCTGGACATTTTTTTCATTTATAGCCCTGTTGTATCCATTTATGATCAAACGAGTAGAAGATAAAAAGCTGTATCGGTTTAGCCTGATTTGGACTTTGGCTGCGGTTGTCTTACTCTCTTTAATTCCTGAAAAAAAGGAACGGTATTTGCTACCTGTTTTGATTCCTTTGGCTATGAATACTAGTTTTTACATCAAATACCTGATCAGTAAAACCAAAGACCTTAAAAAAAGCGATATTTATATAGCCAACTTTGGCTTTGGGCTTATTGGGCTTATTGGACTAATTATCCCGATTGGCATCTATCTGTTTTTTGACGGGCAAATTACTGGTTATTGGGTCGCATATTTTTTTACTTCCGCTACTTTATTTTCAATAGGTGTTTTACTTTTTATATGGTTAAAGAAACGTGCTTACGAAAAATGTTTTTACGGCATCATTTTATTTGCTTGTAGTATTGTATTATTTGGTTTCCCGATCGCTGAATTAACCTATGACAATAATAATTACCATAGTT
The DNA here is from genome assembly GCA_905479625.1 of uncultured Flavobacteriaceae bacterium. GTDB lineage: Bacteria > Bacteroidota > Bacteroidia > Flavobacteriales > Flavobacteriaceae > Lutimonas. Next base: position 3,658 of record CAJQNF010000123.1, read on the forward strand.
TAAATGAATTTAGAGAAATGGATGGCATGCAGGATCTCGAAATTTATTCTACTGCCCTATTAATACCGCGCCCTGAATTGATCTACGACCTTGGAGAACCAATGAAAAGGGTGAATAAACCCGAACAATTACCTCAATCAAAGGCCTTTGCTCTCTTTGTCTACGATACAATTCCACAAATAATTCAGGAACAATATAAGGCCGAATTCAAAGTGAAATTTGATATAAATAACGTGAAAGAAGGTAAACGTGGACACAAGGAAAAAAAGACCATGAAACTTTATGTTTTAGAAAAAAAAGAATAAGCTTCGTTTTTTATTGATATCATTAATATTTTATTTAAATTTGCATCCGTTTTTGGCGTCATGGCCGAGTGGCTAGGCAGGGCTCTGCAAAAGCTCCCACAGCAGTTCGAATCTGCTTGACGCCTCTTTAAAAACCTCATTTTCTGCTATATGTAGAGGTGAGGTTTTTTGTTTTATTTAACAATCATTTACCCGATTTTTCGCATATTTGCATGGCTTATAAATTGCTTATGCAGATTTACCCAATCGAAACTGGAAATTTTAAATTAGATGGTGGTGCCATGTTTGGTGTTGTGCCCAAAGTAATTTGGCAAAAAACCAACCCCGCTGATGCCAATAACCTGATTGACATGAGTTTGCGATGTATGCTGATTGAGGATGGAAACCGGTTAATTCTTATTGACACCGGAACAGGGAGCAAACAAAGTGATAAATTTTTTGGTTACTATTTCCCTTTTGGTGACCATGATCTGGATAGTTCTTTAAAAAAATATGGTTTTCACAGAAATGACATCACCGATGTTTTTCTGACCCATTTGCATTTTGACCACTGCGGCGGCTCTATCCAATGGGATACATCAAGAACCGGATATGAACCGGCATTTAAAAATGCTAAGTATTGGTCCAATCAAAGCCATTGGTCATGGGCCACTAATCCTAATCCTAGGGAAAAAGCCTCATTTTTAAAAGAAAATATCCATCCTATAGAAGCGAGCGGACAGCTCAATTTTGTAAATATCCCTGAAGTAGGTTTCCTGAAAGACGGCCCAATTGGTTTTGATATTCTCTTTGCTGATGGACATACTGAAAAGCAAATGATCCCCCAAATCCAATATCAGGGTAAGACCCTCGTTTTTATGGCTGATCTTTTACCAACTGCTGGACATATTCCTTTACCCTATGTAATGGGTTATGACGTTCGGCCTTTGATGACCATGGACGAAAAAGCCAGATTTTTAAATACTGCAGCCGATGAAGGTTATTATTTATTTCTTGAACATGATGCCAAGAACGAGGTTTGCACCGTGAAACACACTGAAAAGGGAGTCAGACTTGATCAGACCTTCCGTTTCAATGACATATTTAATTGATAAAATTGACGTTTAAAATGATACAAAAAAGATTGTTTTTGGGAATGGCTCTAGCCATTATTGTTTCTGCCTGCAGTACAACACAAGGCATACATAGTGTTAAAGTTCCCGAGGGATCATCCACAGCAGTGAATATACCTGCTAAAAAGGGTGTAATGACTGAAGAAGAAATACAACAATGGCCTCATGCAGATATCTATCAGGATTCAATTCCTGGAATGAGTCTTGAAAAAGCTTATGCATTTGTAGCCGACAAAAAAGGCACTACCGTAATCCTTGGGGTAGTTGATTCAGGTATTGATATTGAGCACGAAGACTTAGAAGATAAAATCTGGACAAATACTGACGAGATTGCCGGTAATGGTAAGGACGATGACAGTAATGGCTATATCGATGATATTCACGGTTGGAACTTTCTCGGTGGAGAAGGTAAATCTACTCCGGAACAACTTGAGGTAACAAGAATTTATAAAATGATGGGGGCCAAATATGAAGGAAAATCTTCTGCTGATTTTAACCCCTCTGAAAAAGATGGCTATAACTATTACCAAAAGGTGAAGAAAGATTATGAAAAAAGAATAAAAGGCGTCAATGAGAAATTAGCTGAGTCAACTAAAAATTATGAATATTTTCAGAAATTAAATCAATATATCAGTGATGAACATGATAAAACCTCTGAAAAGTTAAAGAAAAGAGATTATGATCTGAATGAATTAAAATCTCTGGATGCTGCTGATATAAGTCCTGTTCTGGTTAAAATTCTTGAAGATGGCGAAACTGCTGACAATGTTATAGCACAAATTGAAGGTGAGATCGCACGCGAAAAAAGGAGGCTTGATTATTATGCACCGCAGGTAAATACCATGTACAATCTGAACTTTAATGGAAGAGCGGCAACAGGGGATGATGCCTATGACATCAAGGATGTGCCTTATGGAAACGCTTTTGTCATTGGTTCAATTGACGATGAAATGCACGGAACCCATGTGTCCGGAATTGCTATGGCTTCCAGAAATAATGGAAAGGGAATGGATGGGGTAGCTCAAAATGTAAAACTACTAGCTGTAAGAACTGTTCCTGATGGAGATGAATATGACAAAGATGTGGCGCTGGCCATAAGATACGCTGTAGACAATGGTGCCAAAGTCATCAACATGAGTTTTGGCAAAAGTTATTCTCCTAATGAAGAGTGGGTATTCGAAGCGATCAAATATGCTGCAAGTAAAGATGTCCTTCTCGTGCATGCCGCTGGAAATGATCATAAAAATATAGATAAAAGTGATAATTTCCCAACAGACGCCCCGGACAAAGTAAATGAGATCGCAGATAATATGATCACAATTGGTGCCATGACAAGAAATTACAATGAGGATCTTGTTGCTTCTTTTTCAAACTATGGAAAGCTAAATGTTGACCTTTTTGCTCCAGGTTTAGAAATCTATTCTACAGTACCTAAAAATGAATACGAGTCGATTCAAGGAACTTCCATGGCTGCTCCTGAAGTTGCTGGAGTTGCCTGTTTGATCAGAGCGTACTATCCGGAACTTTCTGCAAGTCAGGTAAAGCATATTTTGATGAATTCAGGAACTAAAGTAGACCTTCAAGTTAAATTGCCGGGAGGTGAGGGAGCTATGGTTCCGTTTAGTGACTTATCTGTTTCAGGACGCGTTTTAAACGCTTATAATGCCTTGAAAATGGCCGACAGCATGGTGAATAACAAATAATCAATACACTATTATACAAGAAAAGCTACAAAGAGTTCAACTTCTTCTGTAGCTTTCTTTTAATCCATAGATACCGATGAAAAAATATTTTACAATTATTGCTTTTTCCCTTCTTTGCCTTCATGTTTTTGGGCAGCAAAAAAACTATTGGCAACAACATGTCGATTATACCATGGATATCGATGTTGATGCTGAAAAATACCAATTCAAAGGAAAGCAAAAGCTGGTTTACACCAATAATTCTCCTGACGAACTAAAGAACGTTTTTTACCATTTACAATTCAATGCATTTCAACCTGGAAGTGACATGGACATCAGGTTGCAACATATCCCCGACCCTGACTCCAAAATGGCCATCAACAAAGGCACGAAAGAGTCTCCTGAATTTGAGAGTAGAATTGCAACATTACAGCCTAATGAAATAGGATATCAAAAGGTCATTTCTCTAAAACAGAACGGAGCTCCCGTTGCATATGAGATTTTTGGAACCATTTTAAAGGTAACTTTGAACAAACCATTAAGTCCTGGCCAAAAGACCACGTTTGACATGGAATTTGAAGGACAGGTGCCGGTACATATCAGAAGAGCCGGAAGAAATAACGTAGATGGTGTTGCCCTTAGTATGGCTCAGTGGTATCCAAAACTGGCCGAATATGATAGAGAAGGCTGGCAAGTCAATGACTATATTGCCCGGGAATTTTACGGAGTTTGGGGCGATTTTGATGTGACCATTCACATTGACAAAGACTATACCATAGGTGGTTCCGGCTATTTGCAAAATCCTCAGGAAGTCGGACATGGTTATGAGGATCCTAACAAGAAATTGAAACTTCCCAAAGGCGATAAATTAAGCTGGCATTTTGTTGCTCCAAAAGTACACGACTTTACCTGGGCGGCAGATCCTGACTATATTCACGAGAAGGTAATGGGAGAAAACGATGTTGAGTTGCATTTCTTTTATAAGAATGACAACCCTACGGTTGTTGAAAACTGGAAAAAATTACCTGAAAAAACCCAAGAAATACTTGCTTATTTTAATAAACATATAGGCCAATATCCCTACAAACAATACTCTGTGATCCAAGGTGGCGATGGTGGAATGGAATATGCCATGTGTACTTTAATCGCGGGAAGTGAAAACCTTGGACGCTTAATTGGAACAACGGCACATGAATTTGCGCACAGTTGGTTCCAATTCCTTTTGGCAACCAATGAAGTCAAACATTCATGGATGGATGAGGGTTTCACTTCCTATATTTCGAATGCGGCGATGAATGAAGTAATGGATCAAAAAAAGGAATTACCAAATGCCAGGGCATATAACGGTTATTTTTATCTGGTGAATAGTGGCCAGCAAGAGCCGCTAACCACCTTTGCGGATCATTTTGAAAACAATTATGCCTATGGGGTTTCCTCTTATAGTAAAGGAAGTGTCTTTCTGTCTCAATTGGGCTATATCATTGGGAAAAAAAATCTTGACCAAACTATATTAAAGTATTTCGAAGACTTTAAATTCAAACACCCAACTCCAAATGATATCAAAAGAACTGCTGAAAAAACCTCAGGAATACAATTGGATTGGTATATGAATTATTGGATAAGTTCGACCAAGGTTATTGACTATGCCGTAAACTCCATTGATGGACAAAACATAACCTTAGTGCGAAAAGGCACGATGCCAATGCCCTTGGACGTCATGGTAACTTATGAAGATGGCAGCAGCGAATGGTTTAATATTCCATTACAGATGATGTATGGCCATAAACCTACAGAGGCGAAAGTGCTGGATAGTTGGTCATGGGTAAATCCATGGTACAAAATCACTGCTTCTAAAAAAGTGAGTCACGTGCAAATCGATCCGAAAAATTTGATGGCAGATATTGACCGGGCAAATAATTTAATGATGCAATAACATATTGATGTAACAAAAAAAAATCCCGATCAATAATTGATCGGGATTTTTTATGAAGTGATTTATATCTACTTCAGTTTTTTCTTCACTTCCACTTCCTGGAAGGCTTCTATTATATCATCCACCATGACATCATTGTAATTCTTGATTTGAATACCACAATCATATCCTTTGGCAACTTCTTTGGCATCGTCTTTAAAACGTTTCAGTGAAGTCAGTTCTCCGGTAAAGATCACTACATTATCTCTGATCAATCTGATCTTTGAAGTTCTGTAGATCTTACCTTCCTGAACCATACAACCTGCAATGGTTCCAACTTTGGAGATTTTATAGGTTTCTCTGACCTCAGCACTACCGCTGATCTCTTCTACAATATCCGGAGATAACATTCCCTCCATGGCATCCTTAACCTCATCAATAACCTTATAAATAATCGAGTAATTTCTGATGTCAATTTCTTCCTTCTCTGCCAGTTGTCTTGCACTAACTGAAGGCCTTACGTTAAACCCTATAATAATTGCTTCTGACGCTGATGCAAGTAACACATCTGATTCAGTTATAGCACCCACTCCTTTATGGATAATGTTTACCTGAATCTCTTCAGTTGATAGTTTTTGTAAAGAATCGGTTAATGCTTCTACTGAACCATCAACATCACCCTTAATAATGATATTCAACTCCTTAAAGCCTCCTAATGCTATTCTTCTTCCAATTTCATCAAGCGTAATATGTCTTTGAGTCCTTACAGACTGCTCACGACTCAATTGAGAGCGCTTTGCAGCAATTTGCTTGGCTTCTCTTTCATCTACATACACTTTAAATTTATCACCAGCCTGAGGCGCTCCATCAAGTCCTAGAATCGATACTGGTCTTGAAGGACCAGCTTCCTCTACATTGTTTCCTCTTTCATCCTGTAAAGCTCTCACTTTTCCTGAATGGTGTCCGGCAAGAATATAATCTCCTACTTTAAGTGTTCCACCGTCAACAAGCACGGTCGCCACATATCCTTTCCCTTTATCAAGAAAAGCTTCCACCACCGATCCGCTTGCCAATTTATTAGGATTCGCTTTCAGTTCGAGTATCTCGGCCTCTAGCAAAATCTTTTCGAGTAATTCCTTGATCCCAGTTCCTTTCAAAGCAGAAACATCATGAGATTGTATCTTTCCTCCCCAATCTTCAACCAACAGGTTCATTTGGGCCAATTCATCTTTAACTTTATCAGGATTCGCATCCGGCTTATCGATCTTATTTATGGCAAATACGATAGGTACTCCTGCTGCCTGTGCATGACTAATTGCTTCTTTTGTTTGAGGCATGATCGCATCATCTGCAGAGATCACAATTACGGCTATATCTGTCACCTGAGTACCTCTGGCACGCATGGCGGTAAAAGCCTCGTGTCCCGGAGTATCCAGAAAAGTAATTTTTTGTCCATCTTCCAATTCAACCGCGTAAGCCCCAATATGTTGTGTGATTCCTCCGGATTCTCCTGCAATCACATTTGCGTTTCTGATATAATCCAATAAGGATGTTTTACCATGATCTACGTGACCCATTACGGTTACAATCGGAGCTCTTGGTTTCAGGTCTTCAGGATTATCTACTTCTTCCTCAACGGTTTCTTCAACCTCGGCATCTACAAATTCCACCTTATACCCGAATTCTTCAGCTACAATAGTAAGTGTTTCAGCATCCAGGCGCTGATTCATTGAAATCATCAGACCCAATGACATACATGCAGAGATAACCTCAGTTACTGTAACATTCATCATGGTCGCTACTTCATTTGCAGTTACAAACTCAGTTACCTTGATTACTTTGCTTTCAGCCTCTTGTTGTTCAAGATCCTTTTCCGCCTGTTGACGATGCTGGTCTCTTTTTTCTCTTCTGTATTTGGCTCCTTTTCCTTTTTTAGATTTACCCTGTAATTTTTCCAAGGTCTCTCTAACTTGTTTTTGAACATCTTCAGGTGAAGGTTCTTCTTTTACAATAGGTTTCCTTCCTTTTTGAGGTCCCTTTTGTCCAGATCTATTTCCTGGTCTCGCTCCCTGACCGAAATCAGTGCGTTGAACATGTATTCTCTTACGTTTCTTTTTGGTCTTGTTGGCATCAGTTTCAGCTACCTTTTTCTCAACCGGCTTTTTCTTTGGTCTTACAAATTTTGACAGATCAATTGTCTCACCTGTTTTCTTAGGTCCGGATAGTTTTTGATATTCCGTCTTCAATGTTTGAGTCTCCTCAAGGGTAGGTTCTTCTTCTGGAACCGTATTTTCTAAAACTGGTTCTTTCGGGGCAGGCTTCTCTTCTTTAGCGGGTTCAACTGGCTTGACAACTTCTTTTTTCTTAGCAGCAGGCTTTTCTTTCGGTTCTACATCAATCTTACCAACTTGCTTCAGGCCTTTTAATTTTTTCGATCCTTTGATCACCTCATCAACTACTTCCTTGTTCTCAGACTCAGGAGCAGCAGCTTCAACAGGCGCTTCTTCTTTCACTTCAGGTTGAGGATCTATATCAATTTTACCCACCATTTTTGGGCCACTGATCTTCTCAGATTCAGTTTTAAAGATTTCTGCTTTTCTGGCTTCATCCTCCAGACGCTTCTGCTCAGCTTCTTTTTCTAAAGCCAAACGAATTTCCTCTTTTTCTTTTCTCTTCTCTTCTCCAATTTCCTTAGAGGCAACTTTTTTACTTTTATCCGTCTGAAATTCACCAGATAGAATCGTATAAACCTCTTGAGAGATTTTCGCCGTTGGCCGATGATCTATGTCGATTCCTTTGTTTGCAAGAAACTCAACAGCCCTATCTAAAGAAATATTAAGTTCTCGTAAAACCTTATTAAATCGTTGTGGCTTGTAATCTGTCATAAATTAATTTAAAATGAACCTCTTTTTTTCTACTGCAAAATAAAAAAAATTATGATTCGAATTCTTCTTTCAATATTCTTTGTACTTCAAGAATAGTTTCCTCTTCCAGATCTGTCCTTTTCACCAATTCGCTTAGTTCAAGATCCAAAACACTTCTTGCCGTATCAAGACCAATGTTTTTAAACTCATTGATCACCCATGCCTCAATTTCATCAGAGAATTCAGTCAATTCAACATCATCTTCAACACCTTCTCTCTGAACATCTATTTCATAGCCTGTAAGCTGACTGGCCAATCGGATATTCACCCCGCCTTTACCAATTGCTTTAGACACTTCTTCTGGTTTTAAAAACACATCAACTCTAGGTTTTTCACCTTCTGCTGCTTCGTGAATTTTCAAGGAAACCACTTTTGCAGGGCTTAAGGCTCTTTTAATGAATTGTTCATCGATTTTGGTATAATTCACCACATCAATATTCTCATTACCCAGTTCTCTTACAATTCCATGGATTCTTGATCCTTTCATACCCACACAAGCTCCAACAGGGTCTATCCTGTCATCGTAAGAATCAACAGCGATCTTTGCTTTTTCTCCCGGAATTCTCGCTACACGCTCAATAGTGATCAAACCATCAAACACCTCAGGAATTTCCTGTTCAAAAAGTTTTACCAAAAACTCAGGTGCTGTTCTTGATAATATAATCGATGGTTTATTCCCTCTTAATTCCACATTTTTAATAATGCCTCTTACAGATTCTCCTTTTCTAAAAAAGTCCGATCTAATCTGCTCGCTTTTTGGTAAAATAAGTTCATTACCATTATCGTCAAGCAAAATAATTGCATTATGTCTCACATGATGAACTTCTGCTGAATACAATTCACCCTCAAGCTCCTTATAGTGTTTAAAGATATTTGTATTATCATGTTCATGTATCTTAGAGATCAAATTTTGACGTAATGCCAAAATAGAT
>CAJQNF010000124.1 GCA_905479625.1 uncultured Flavobacteriaceae bacterium
AGACGGTGCTTATACACTGAGGCTCACATACCCAGATAGCCAGGCTATACTTCCAACCAAATTGGACGTTTCATTTGAAATGGACCGCATCAGGATTCCACTTAATTTTGCGGGCAGCGATGTCTCTATTGACCGCAAAAAAATTCGGGAAGCTGATCAAAAAACTGGAAAAATTAGACTTGCATTAGAATATAGAAGTATTGAAAAAACCCAATAATCTGAGATTATTCATGCGTTCATATGGTGTTTTTCATCGTGCGAATGTTATTTTTTAAACACTTCCAAAAGGTATATCGAATATCTAGACAGCAAAATTTTAAGTGGGCGTTTGGGTCAACAATCTTTTCTTCTTCAGCCGAATCGATTGTTACATTTGATATTAAAAAATTTAAACTTCCCTTAAAGTTTATTGGCAGTGAGCAAACCACGAGTCCTTATCCCGAAAAGAATGAGCAGGTAAAGGGCCAAATAACCTTGACTTATAGCTATCATAAGATATAAGCTATTCTTGACTTGTTAACCTTTTATTTAGCGATCAATTAATATTTGATAGTGTTGTGTACTTTGTATCTTGTGCACCTAATATTTTCAAGCCTCATGTCTGGTATTTATATTCATATTCCCTTTTGTAAGCAGGCCTGCTATTACTGTGACTTTCATTTTTCGACCTCGCTCAAAAAGAAAGAGGATATGCTCGAGGCGATCGCTAAGGAGTTGGTGTTAAGAAAGTCTGAGATATCAAATCAGGTGACAACGATCTATTTTGGAGGAGGAACACCTTCTTTATTGAGTGAGGAAGAAATCAATCGGATAGTCGAGCTGTTAGATGAGCATTATGATTTGGTTGATGATCCTGAGATCACGTTGGAAGCCAATCCGGATGATCTTACACATGAAAAGATAGCAGCATTAGCACATTCAAGGGTAAATCGATTGAGTATTGGGGTGCAGTCTTTTTTTGACCAGGATCTCCGCTATATGAACAGGGCACATAATGCGGATGAGGCCCGAAGATCTATGGAGCAGGCAATAAAACACTTTAGTAATATCAGTATAGATCTGATTTATGGATTGCCGCATCTTAGCGAGGAAAGCTGGAAAAGGAACCTTGCCTATGCTTTTGAACTTGGTGTGCAGCATATTTCAAGTTATGCGCTAACGGTTGAACCAAAAACGGCTCTTGATCATTTTATCAAAAGCGGCAAATATCAAGCTCCTGTAGATGCTTTGACAGAAAAGCATTTTAAAATATTACAGGAGGAGACTAAAAAACAAGGATATGTACAATATGAAATTTCGAATTTCGGACGGGAAGGATTTTTTTCAAAGCATAATACCTCTTATTGGAAAGGCGTCAATTATTTAGGAATAGGGCCATCAGCTCACTCGTACGATGGTTTGCACCGCAGTTGGAACATTGCCAATAATGCCAAATACATTTCAGCTATTCAGAATAACTTATTACCCCTTGAAAAGGAGCTGCTCAGTCCTGAAGATAGTACCAATGAAGCTATTATGACAGGGTTGAGGACTATTTGGGGTGTGTCTCTTGAGAAGATTGTTAACAGGCATGGTGAAAAATTTAAAGAAGAGATACTTTTTCAGGCGGAAAAATATTTGGAAAAGGGAATCTTATATAAAGAGCAGGAGCATTTATTTCTAAGGCCTGAAAGTTATTTTCTTGCTGATGGAATTTCTGCCGATTTGTTTTTATTGAAAGTATGATATATTTAGTACTTTTAAATCATCAAACATTTATATGGAAGGCTTATTAGGTTTATTTCTCGGAGCAATTATCACTTATTGGATTTTGAAATATATCAAAATTCAGAAACGGAAAGATATTACCAATTCCCAGTCAATGGTCATTATGGAAAAGATCAGAAAGGTTTGGAAACTGATTACGGTTGAAGGGGAGTTTGCAGAGATTTATCACTATGAGAATACCAAGGAGCGATTTATGAGTATGGTTTCCAGTAAAAAGAAGGCTATTTTACTGATCAATGCCAAGGCCCATGTTGGCTATGATCTTTCAAAAATAAAAATGGAGGCGAACAATGATAAAAAAGTAATCAGGTTGACCGAATTTCCAGACCCTCAGATTTTAAGTCTTGAAACCGACTTAAAGTATTATGATAAAAAGGAGGGATTATTCAATAAATTCGATTCAACTGATCTAACTGAAGTCAATTCTCAGGCCAAGGAACATGTATTGCTAAAGATCCCTGAAAGTGGCTTGTTTGATACCGCAAAAAGTGAAGCGCTCGAAGCAGTGTTGCTCATTCAAAATATAGTAGAGACGATCGGTTGGACCTTAGACTATGAAGACCTTCTTCTCGCTAAAAATAATAAAGGAATAAATCTAAAGGAAAAACTGGTAAAAAAATTGGAAGCCTAATTTACCTCATAAAGAACTAAAAATAAAAAGTGAATCAGGATCAGGCGCTAGCCATATTAAAATCAGGGGATAATGTGTTTTTAACCGGCTCGGCTGGTACAGGAAAAACCTATGTACTCAATAAATATATACAATACTTAAAGGCGAGAAAAGTGCCCGTATCTATTACGGCTTCTACGGGTATTGCCGCAACTCATTTACAAGGAACTACAATTCATGCCTGGTCCGGGATTGGTATAAAGGACTCCCTGAGTTTGAGAAATTTAAGGGATCTTAAGGAGAAAAAATACCTTAAAAAACATATAGAAAAGACAAAGGTTCTGATCATCGATGAGATTTCCATGCTTCACAAAAAACAATTTGATCTTGTCAATGAAGTTTTGCAGTTCTTTAGGGAAAATGAAAAAGCATTCGGAGGTATTCAAGTGATACTTTGCGGGGATTTTTTTCAATTGCCACCCATTGGAACATCCGGTGAAATAAACAGAGATAAATTTTGTTTTATGTCTCAGTCCTGGTTAAATGCAAATCTGTCAATTTGTTATTTAACTGATCAGTACAGGCAAACCGACAGTGAACTTAACGACATTCTAAATGAGATTAGGCAAGGTGAAGTATCAGAAAGATCAGTTGCCTTGTTACAGTCCAGTAAAAATACGATCGATTCAGAGGAGCCAACCCGATTGTATACCCATAATATAGATGTTGACAGGATCAATACGGCCCATATTACTGAGATCAAAGGGAGAAAAAAATTATTTAAGGCCAAGGTAAAAGGAAATCTGAAATTAGCCGAATCGATTAAAAGATCTATTATGGCGCCTGCAACCCTGGAATTGAAAAAGGATGCTAAAGTCATGTTCGTTAAGAACAACTATGAAAAAGGATATCTCAATGGTTCATTGGGGAAAGTCATCAGATATAATGACGAAGGTTATCCCGTGATTAAATTGAATAATGGTCATGAGATCACTGCGGAGCCGGAAGACTGGAGGATAGAAGATGAGACAGGTAAACTTCTGGTGAGTTATGTTCAGGTGCCTTTAAGACTTGCCTGGGCTATAACAGTGCATAAAAGTCAGGGGATGACCCTTGATAGTGCTGTCATGGACCTGAGTAAAACTTTTGAGAAAGGACAGGGTTATGTAGCTTTGTCAAGGATAAAAGGCCTGAGTGGATTACAGTTGAATGGCTTCAATAGCACTGCACTTGAAGTTGATGGTTTGGCCCTGAAGGCCGATCTCAGGTTTCAGGAATTGTCAAGTGAAGTTGAAGAATCAATTGAATTGGAAGACCTGGAAATCAAAGCTCGAAATTTTATCAAAAAAAGCGGAGGGGTTAGTGATAAAGATGAGATTCGGGAGAATCGTAAGAACCTGGAAAAAGGAAAGAAAGTAACAAAAAAATCTACCTACTTAATCACCAAACAACTTATAGACAAAGGGCATTCTTTGGAAGATATTGTTATTGAAAGAGATTTGACCATAGGTACGGTGGCCACACATTTGATCAAAATTGCAAGCTTGTATCCAAAAACTGATCTCAGTAATTTTAAACCCGATACAAAGACTTTGAACAAGGTTAAAAAAGCCAGAAATCAACTAATAAAGGAAATTGGCCCGGGAGAGAGAATCAGCTTAAAACCTATTTTTGATATACTGAAAGGCGAAGTAACTTATGACCAGATTAAGATGGCCCTGGTATTTATATAGATCTTAGTGAATACAAATTATGCATATAGAAGAATTTAGGATGTATTGTTTGAAAAAACCTATGGTGACCGAGGAATTTCCTTTTGATGAGGCCACTTTGGTGTTTAAAGTCATGGGAAAGATGTTTGCCTTGACGGGTCTGGATGCACCCGAATTCAAGGTGAATTTAAAATGTGATCCGGAGCGATCCATAGAATTAAGAGAACAATACGAGAGTATAATAGCCGGTTTTCATATGAACAAAAAGCATTGGAATACAGTAAGTCCCGATGGCTCAATTTCAAATGAACTCTTTAAAGAATTGATAGATCATTCTTATGATTTAGTGGTAAAAGGATTGCCAAAAAAACTACGTGATCAATTGAATAACTGA
>CAJQNF010000125.1 GCA_905479625.1 uncultured Flavobacteriaceae bacterium
CAATGACATTGTTGATCTGATCAATGATACGGTCTCCGTTAGACAAAACTCTTCTTATTATTCAAGGCTAAAAGAATTATCTAACGAATTGGGTGATACAATTTATATTGACATCTTACCTGGTGAAATATCGGATGAACAAATCATTAAAATGGTTTCAGAAGGCGACATTAAATATTCTATTATTGACCATCACAAAGCATCTATTCATAAAAGTTATTTTCCAAATATAGATGCTGACACTCCGGTAAGTCTTTCTCAACGCCTCGCGTGGGCAGTAAGAAAAACTTCGCCTGATTTACTGGCCATCATCAATCAGGGACTTACTGTGATTAAAAGAAAGCCTGATTACAACATGATTTATGGAAGGTACTTTGAAAACAAAAGGCAATTCCATAAAAGGTTGGATAGCGAATACTATACAGGAACTACTGGTAAATTCAGTAAGTATGATGAAATTGTAAAAAAGTATTCACATGACTTGGGTTGGGATTGGATTCTTGTAAAGTCACTGATTTACCAGGAGTCTATGTTTAATTCCAATAACGAATCTTGGGCCGGTGCCAGCGGGCTCATGCAACTTATGCCGGCCACTGCAGAAGAATTGGGTGTGTCTGACATCAATGATCCTGAACAGAATATTCGAGCAGGAAGCAAGTACTTAAAGAAAATGTATTCTTATTGGGAGCAGGTTCCTGATTCGATTCAGAGAATTAAATTCGCAATGGCTTCCTATAACTGTGGATACAGTCACGTTAAAGATGCGCAAAAACTAGCTATCAAATATGGTAAAGACTCACTAACCTGGGATGATGGAGTTGATTATTTTGTATTGAACCTTTCTGAACCTAAATATTATAACGATCCAGTTGTTAACTTCGGTTATGCAAGAGGTTATGAACCGTATGAATATGTCCAGGATATCTTTGAAAGATATAAAAATTACAAGACCTTCGCAGACCAGTAACCAACATATGTAGATAGCATGAGTATCTTTGACTTTCTTGATCTCCTGGGAACGGCAGCGTTTGCTATCTCAGGTGCCTTATTTGCTATCAAAAAGAGAATGGACACATTAGGAGTCTTAAGCATTGCTTTCGTTACAGCCGTAGGTGGAGGAACCTTACGGGATATTTTAATTGGCGCTGAAAGCATCACCTGGATGAAAGACCTCCATTATATCTATGTGATTATTGCATCTGTCATTCTCGCCATCGTATTTAGAAAGAAAATAGGTTATCTAAGTAAATCATTATTTTTGTTTGACTCAATAGGTTTGGGAATATTCACTATTATTGGAACTGAAATAGGCTTGCAAAATGATTTTCACCCAATGATTTGTGTCGCTTTAGGAATGATCACAGCTACTTTTGGCGGTGTCATCAGAGACACACTAAGTAATGAAATACCATTAATTTTTCAAAAAGAAATTTATGCAACAGCTTGTATCATAGGTGCCGTTACCTATTTGATCCTAAATAAATTCAAAATTGATCAGGACCTCATACATATATTAACCACTGTTATGGTCATAGTCGTAAGAATAGTAGCTGTAAAATTCAAACTGAAGCTCCCTACTTTCTATACTAGTGAAATTTAATAATCTCCCAAAGTTTCAGGGTTTTGAGCAAGAGCGCTTTCTAATTGCTCTGCATTTGGAGCCTTTCCGTGCCAGGCATGTGTACCCATCATAAAATCAACACCATTCCCCATTTCAGTATGCATAATGATACAAACTGGTTTACCTTTACCAGTTTCAAGTTTGGCTTGTTTTAATCCATTAATGACGCTTTCAAGATCATTTCCTTTTTTAACTTCGAGTACTTTCCATCCAAAAGCTTCAAACTTATCTCTAAGGTTACCCAATGGCATCACATCATCAGTGGCTCCATCGATCTGCTTTAAATTGTAATCTATAGTAGCAATTAAATTGTCTACCTTCTTCCCTGCTGCATACATAAAAGCTTCCCAAATCTGTCCTTCCTGTAATTCACCGTCACCATGAAGTGTATAGACTAAATGCTTATCTCCATTGAGTTTTTTCGCATTTGCAGCTCCAATCGCTACTGATAATCCCTGCCCTAAAGAACCTGCCGACATTCTTACGCCTGGTAAGCCTTCATGTGTTGTGGGATGTCCTTGAAGTCGGGTATTGATCTTTCTGAAAGTTGCTAATTCCTTTACAGGAAAAAAACCACTTCTCGACAATACACTATATAAAACCGGAGAAATATGTCCGTTGGACAAAAAGAATAGATCTTCTTCTTTACCATCCATATCAAAATCAGTAGAATATTCCATAACCTCCTGATATAATGCCGTCATAAATTCAGTGCATCCCAAAGATCCTCCGGGGTGGCCTGAATTCACAGCACTAACCATCCTTACGATATCTCTTCTTACCTGAGTTGTAAAATCTTTTAATTCATTTATTGTAGGCATCTTATATAGTTTTTAGGTTCGCAAAAATAGTAAACTCAACCCAATATTTTCATCAAATAAATAATTATTTATCATGCCTTATCGACTCGTATTTCATTTTTCGATTATCAGCGAAATTTATTGAATTGAAACCTCCTTCAGGACCTATGAGAAATAATTTAAATTATTCATATAAGATCAGTAATCATGCAAACATTTTACCGACTCAGAATACACTTTTAGAACTTTAAATTTTGTTTAACAATTGTTACACTGAATATTAAAGGGAAAAACATAAATTTGTACGATTTTAAAAAAAAAACAAACATGAAGAAAATAATGATGTTACTAGCCGTGATTGCACTGGCTTCCTGTAACCAAAAACCTAATCCTTATGTCACTTTACAGGGCCATATAGCCAATTCAGATCTAGACAGTATTGTTATATTAGGGAGGAACTTTGAAAAGCATATCAAAGTAAATAGCGACGGGTCATTCAAGGACACTTTAAAGGTAACTGATGGTTTTCACGGAATCAATAATGGTGCTTCTCAATCTTTTTTATACCTGAAAAATGGCTATGACATGACGGTAGATTTTGATATGAATTCTTTTCCTGAATCTATAGAATTTTCGGGGAATGGATCTATTACCAATGAGTATCTGACAATGAAATTGCAGTTTATAAAAGATGAAGATATTAGTAATTATTCTTCTTTCTTTGAATTGGAAAAGGAGCCTTTTGATGCTAAAATTGCAGATTTAAAGAAAAGGATGGATGACATGTTAAACAATGCGAAGGGTCTGGACTCCGCTGTGGTTATCATGGAAAAAGAGGCTAATGACAAAATGATCATTTTCTTTCAGGATAATTATGAAAAAGAACACCAAAACTTAATTGGTTTAAGAAAAGGAGATCCTTCTCCGGCGTTTAATTATCCTGACAAAAACGGAAATAACGTTTCTCTAGCTGATCTAAAAGGTAAATATGTTTATATCGATGTCTGGGCAACTTGGTGCGGACCATGTAAAAGAGAAATTCCATTTTTAAAGGAAATGGATGAGGAATATAAAGGTAAGAACATCGCCTTTGTGAGCTTGTCCATTGATAAAATGGAAAATAAGGAAAAGTGGCTAAAGATGATTGAAGAAGAAGATTTGAAAGGTATACAAATTTTGGCTGACAAGGATTGGAGTTCTGATTTCGTAACTGCCTATAATATTGAGGGAATTCCAAGATTCATCTTATTGGATCAGGAAGGAAATATTGTTAATTCAAATGCTCCTCGCCCATCTGACCCGAATCTTAAAGCAGTTTTAAACACACTTGAGTTATAAGGTCATTTCAACTTTTTAATCAGCCTCTGAAAATTCAGAGGCTTTTTTTGTGCCATAAACTCAATTTCCCCCTTTATATTTTCGATTGAGCGGTTGTTAATTTTCCCAAACTTTTAAAGAAAGCTGTTTTGGCATATAACAAGTCAAAAAGTCAGTTAACTTCCTAAATTTCAGTCATATTGACACGGGTTTGCTGTAAATTCATAAATGGAACATATTTTGAACCAGCAACAGTGAACCTAAACAATAAACAAATGAATTTTAATAATTTCACTATAAAATCACAGGAAGCAGTGCAAAGGGCTCAGCAAATCGCACAGGGCTTTGCGCATCAACAAATAGAGAATGCTCATGTATTAAAAGGAATCTTGGAAGTAGACGAAAATGTCACGCCTTTTATTCTTAAAAAACTAGGCGTCAATGTTGAACTTTTCAACAGTACCCTGGATCATATTATTCAAAGCTTTCCAAAGGTAGAGGGCGGAGAGCTCATGCTTTCCAAAACAGCCAACAAAATGCTTATCGATGCCGGCAACATAGCCAAGAAGATGAAGGATGAATACGTTTCACTAGAGCATTTACTTTTGGCCATACTAAATTCTAAAGGCGACACTACCCAATTACTTAAAGACAATGGCATCAATGAAAAAGACCTCAACTCTACCATAGAAGAACTAAGAAAAGGAAACAGGGTAACGTCGCAAAGCGCTGAAGAAACCTATAATGCGCTGAATAAATATGCCAAAAACCTGAACCAGTTGGCAAACGATGGCAAACTGGACCCCGTCATTGGAAGGGATGAAGAAATCAGAAGGATCTTACAGATTCTCTCCAGGAGAACAAAAAATAATCCTATTCTAATCGGTGAACCAGGAACAGGTAAGACTGCTATAGCAGAAGGTCTGGCACATCGAATCGTAAAAGGTGATGTCCCTGAAAACTTGCAAAACAAAGTGATTTATTCACTTGACATGGGAGCGCTTATCGCAGGTGCAAAATACAAAGGCGAGTTCGAGGAAAGGCTAAAATCCGTGATCAAAGAGGTCACTTCCTCTGATGGGGAAGTCGTTCTTTTTATAGATGAGATCCATACCTTGGTAGGTGCGGGAGGCGGAGAAGGTGCTATGGATGCTGCAAATATCCTTAAGCCTGCTTTAGCCAGAGGAGAGTTAAGAGCTATTGGAGCGACGACCTTAAATGAATATCAAAAATATTTCGAGAAAGATAAAGCACTTGAAAGAAGGTTTCAGAAAGTAACCGTGGATGAACCTGATACAGAAAGTGCTATTTCTATTCTTCGCGGAATCAAAGACAAATATGAGACCCATCATAAAGTGGAAATTAAAGATAGCGCCATTATCGCTGCTGTGGAATTATCACAGAGGTATATTAGCGACCGATTTCTACCGGATAAGGCCATTGACCTCATGGACGAGGCAGCTGCTAAATTGAGAATGGAGATCAATTCAAAACCTGAAGAACTCGATGCACTTGATCGAAAAGTGATGCAGCTTGAAATTGAGATCGAAGCCATAAAAAGAGAAAATGACACAAAAAAGTTAAAATCTCTTCAGGAAGAACTGGCGAATTTTAAGGAAAAAAGAAACGAGATCAATGCGAAATGGACAAGCGAGAAAGAAATTGTCGACAGAGTTCAATCGACCAAAGAGAACATAGAAAAATTTAAACTGGAAGCTGAAAGAGCTGAAAGAGATGGAAACTACGGACTTGTTGCTGAGATCCGCTACGGTAAGATCAAGTTGGAAGAGGAGAAACTTGCCGAATTTCAAAAAGAAATGGATTCCAATCAGGAAAATTCCTTGATCAAAGAAGAGGTCACTAGTGAAGACATTGCAGAAGTTGTCGCCAAATGGACCGGTATTCCTGTACAAAAAATGCTGCAAAGCGATCGGGAAAAACTCCTTAAACTTGAAGATGAACTTCATCAGCGAGTTGTGGGTCAGCATGAGGCCATAGAGGCAGTTTCTGATGCCGTCAGACGCTCAAGAGCGGGGCTTCAGGATAGTAAAAAACCAATCGGATCCTTTTTGTTTCTTGGAACCACTGGTGTTGGAAAAACCGAATTGGCCAAAGCGCTGGCCGATTATCTTTTCGATGACGAATCTGCCATGACCAGAATTGACATGAGTGAATATCAGGAGAGACATGCGGTAAGCAGGTTAATCGGAGCACCTCCTGGCTACGTAGGATATGATGAAGGAGGTCAACTTACCGAAGCGGTCAGAAGAAAGCCTTATTCTGTGATCCTGTTGGATGAAATTGAAAAAGCCCACCCCGACACTTTTAACATCCTGCTTCAGGTGCTGGATGAGGGAAGATTAACCGATAATAAGGGAAGGGTGGCTGATTTTAAAAACACCATAATCATCATGACCTCTAATATGGGAGCCCATATTATTCAGGAAAATTTTGAGAACATGGATATGGAGGCAAGAGAGACCGTAATTGAAGCGACAAAGATCGACGTACTTGGTTTGCTAAAAAAAACCATTAGGCCGGAATTTATCAACCGTATAGACGAGATCATCATGTTTACGCCTTTGAATCAGGACGAAGTAACGCAAATTGTACGATTACAGATCAATGGACTGTCAAAGATGCTGAAAGAAAAAAATATTTCTTTATCCGCAACGGAAGAAGCCATTTTAAGTTTATCTAAAAAAGGATACAATCCACAATTCGGTGCCAGGCCTATCAAGAGAGTGATACAAAAAGAAGTGCTCAACAAACTCTCTAAAGAAATATTGGCAGATAGAATTTCGGCACAAAGTAATATTTTACTAGATTCATTTGATGATGAGCTGGTATTTAGAAACAAATAATAAATAGTAATTCAAAACCAAAACCGCCTTTCGAGGCGGTTCTTTTTTTACAAGATTCTTCGATGCTGATGAATATGCAGTTTTTTGCCTAAAAATTCAGGTTTCATTAAATTATTAAATTACAAATTAACAAGTCTGTAATTCTCGTCATAAAATAGTATTATCATCCCATTCTTAGTAAATTTGCAGGAATTATTGATAGCTCTATGAATATACAACCAAAAACCCAAAGGTTCGACCAAAATATACTGACCAAATATCAAATCTATAACAGTATATTTATCACACTTCCATTTGATAGTATCAGCAACACTGGTGTGCTTATGCCATTGCTAAAGAGTGAATGCGAAAAAGGATTTGGAAAAGGATTAACTCCCGTTGAGATCATAGATGCTTTTTTCACAAAGTATCAGGAAGATGCAGGTGCACATGAAAGAATTGACTTGTTGTTTAAATTCATTCAATATATTGAAAGGCAAGTTGTCTTGTTTGATGCAGTTGAAGATGCCGCTTTTCCGATTATGCACAATATGGACGGAAAAGGTACTTTAAGAAATGCAAAGGAAGAAGCCTTTTCTCAGAATAAAAAGGAAGCTTTACAGCGTTATCTTGAGGCTTTCAAAGTGAGGATTGTGCTTACAGCCCACCCTACCCAATTCTATCCGGGTGCTGTACTAGGAATCATCACGGATCTAACAAATGCCATAGAAAAAAATGATATTGTAACTATTAAAAAATTATTGGCCCAATTGGGTGTTACTCCTTTTCTTAAAGCTGAAAAACCGACTCCATTGGATGAAGCCATCAATTTAATTTGGTACCTGGAGAATATCTTTTATCACGCTGCGGGCAGTATTTATAATTATATTGAAAGTAATATTTACGAAGGAAAGGACATTCAAAATGAGTTTGTGAGCCTTGGCTTTTGGCCGGGAGGCGATAGAGATGGGAATCCATTTGTTACAACTGAAATTACGGAAAAAGTCGCTAAAAAACTAAGACAATCAGTTTTAAAAAATTACTATAGAGACATCCGAAAACTGAGAAGAAAGCTCACATTTAAAAAAGTAGCTTCCATAGTCATAGAAGTGGAAAACAAACTATACACAAGTTTTATTGAGCCCGAAAATATTATTTTAACACATGAGGAATTTTTAAATAAATTACATGAGATCAAAGAACTACTGATCAATGATTATCAGTCCCTCTATCTTACTGAACTGAAAGACCTCATTCATAAGGCGAGGATATTCGGATTTTATTTTGCGACACTTGACGTCAGGCAAGACAGCCGAATCCATCATGAAGTATTCACCCATATCACTGAAAGCTTAATTGCGTCTGGATCAGATTCACTTCCTGCGAACTACAATGAGCTTGATGAAGCATCACAAATAAAAATTCTTGCCACATTAGATGCAGATATCAGCGCCGATCAGTTCGATAATGAATTGGTGTTTAAAACCTTAGGATCCATTGAAGCCATAAAGAAAATTCAGAAAAACAATGGAGAAAAAGGCGCAAACCGTTATATCATTAGTAATAACCAAAGTGCGTTAAATGTAATGCAGGTTTTTGCCATGCTGAAAATGACTGCTTTCAAAAAAGAACTAACGGTCGATATTGTTCCTTTATTTGAAACTGTTGATGACTTGATCAATTCCGCTGGGATCATGGAACGCTTGTATGGCAACAAAGAATACAGAGCTCATGTAAACAGCAGGAATAATAAACAAACCATCATGCTCGGGTTTTCAGACGGCACAAAAGATGGTGGTTATTTGATGGCAAACTGGTCTATCTTTAAGGCTAAGGAAGAACTCACCAGAATTTCAAGAAAACACAATATAAAAGTCATCTTTTTTGATGGTCGTGGAGGACCGCCGGCAAGAGGTGGTGGTAAAACACATCAATTCTATGCTTCCCTTGGGCCAACAATTGAAAATGAAGAGGTACAGTTGACAATTCAAGGACAAACAATTAGTTCGAATTTTGGAACAACTGATTCGGCCCAATATAACCTTGAACAATTGATCAGTTCTGGTGTGAGCAATGAGTTTTTTGACAGTGCTAAGAACACCCTTACCGTCGAGCAGAAAAACATCATGGATGAACTGGCCAATTTAAGTTATAAGGCTTATACTGATTTTAAGAACCACGATAAATTCTTACCTTATCTTGAAAATATAAGTACGCTAAAGTATTATGCAAAAACCAATATAGGGAGCCGTCCGTCGAAAAGAAATAGTTCCGAAACACTTAATTTCAGTGACTTAAGAGCGATTCCGTTTGTAGGCTCCTGGAGTCAGTTAAAGCAAAATGTTCCTGGCTTTTTTGGTGTGGGGACTGCCCTTTTAAAATTCGAAGAGAATGGAGATTTTGATAAGGTAATCTCATTTTATAATAATTCCAAGTTTTTCAAAAGTCTTATTGACAACAGCATGATGTCAATGAAGAAATCCTTTTTTGAATTAACGCGTTATATGGAAAAGGATCCGGAATTCGGAGAATTCTGGAAATTGATCCATCAGGAATTCATTACCAGCAAACGTCTTGTGTTAAAATTGGCAAATCATTCCGAACTCATGCAAAACTACCCTGTGAGTAAGGCCTCTATTGAGGTTCGTGAATCAATCGTATTACCACTATTAACGATTCAACAGTACGCCTTGAAAAAAGTCCAGGAATTGAACGCT
>CAJQNF010000126.1 GCA_905479625.1 uncultured Flavobacteriaceae bacterium
TTTCCTGCGATCTCTGATATAATGAAAAAAGAAGCATTTTGTGTTGCAGCATCTTCAAGCACAGTAACATCTGGTCTTGAAGCCATTCTAGCGAAATAAGGATTGGCCAATCCAAGCGAAACGCCTGCTAGGTTGCCATAATTTTGTGCTACCAGATGAAAACTTTTAGCTCCTGGAACACCCATATTATTAAATGGACCTGCTATTATATTAGAAACTTCAGTTGATGGTGTTCCATCTACAGGAACCGGACCTGCCCCGTTAAACCATAATCTTGGTCCTGCAATTACATTACCGCCCAATAAAAGACCACCTACGTTATCACTTACTAATGGTTGTACAAATTCGCCTCCACCAGCTAATGCCATTTGTTGCGCCATGATATTAGGAAATGAATTTTCCTGAGATTCAATAAATAAGGTTCCATCAGAAATCCCTGCAACAAAAGAAGCTCCCAAACTCACCATATTACTAAAATCAGCCTCTCCTGAAACAACTTCTACCGGGGGTTCAATTTCTCTGTCATACTTACCTTGTTCGCATGACGAAAGGGCAACAACCATTAAAAGAGCCCATATATATTTTATTCTAAACATTGTTTTCTTTTTAAATATTATTATTGATTGAATACCCATGAAACGAAAAATTGTGAACCAATATATGGCGAACCTGGAGCACTTTGGTATTCCTTACCTCCAAGATTAGAACCACCCATCTTAAAGAGCGATTTGATCTTTGGAACAGAATAATTGATCATAGCATCACCCACTGTTCTTTGAGGAATTACAGCATTCGCTATTGTCGATTGCCATAAATATTCATCACTATACCTTACATTTATATTAAATCCAAGGTTCCCTATAACGTTAGGACTTCCTAATGATACTTTAAATTTATGCTCTGGCGTGTTGAAACCGGCAGAAAAGTCCGGGTCAGATGATTGATCAAAATCGAATTTTGCCAAGGTATAACTTAAGCCTAAGTCAAGCTTTTTAAATATTTTGGTATTTAAACCAATACTCCCTCCATAAGAAGAAATATCCGCTTTGGAATTGGTGTAAGTTTGGAAAGCTTGAAAATTACCTGTGACAATATCAGTTATTCCTGATGCATCTGCCGTTGTACCTGTATTAGGCGTTATCACGAAAGTATTATTAATAAAGTCATCATACTTACTGTAATAAACAGAAGCATCTATATATATTTTTCCAAATATACCGCGGTAACCCAGGTCAAAAGATTGTATACGTTCCGGTTTTACCAAACCTGTTTCAACCGCTTCAAGTAAAGCCGGATTACCTGTTGCTGAAAAAGCCTGCACTGACGATAAACTATAAGAATCCGTATACACCTTTCTTCCGGTGAGATCCGTACCTGGTAAATCTCTGTCTAAGTTTGCAGGCGCAGATCCTACTAAGATTCCTTGTCCTGAATCAAGACCAATAAAAAGATCCTGAGTAGTTGGATATCTGAAACCTGTTTGATAAGAAGTTCTTAAATTATGATTTCTGGCTTCATCGACTGCAAAAGTAATAGAAGCTCTAGGTGAAAAATTACCATCAAAGAATTCATTTTTATCATATCGAATGGAAGCCTGAAATTTAAGCCTGTCATCCATTACTTTTTTAATAGCCTGCACATAAGCTCCATATTCACTATACTTGATTGGACCATCATAATCTGTAAAAATCGTTCCTTCAGAATTCAAGGAGTATTGACGAGCGGAACCACCTATCTGAAGATCCCATTTATCATCGAGAAGTCTGGCAAAATTATAGTTTCCTTCGCCTACATACATTTTAGTTTGATCAATAAATTTTGAACCCGTAGACAAATCGCCATCTGACGTAATTCGATCAAATAATTCGTTAAATAGCGGAGAACCTGGCTTTGGTGTAGTCAATTCATTAGAATCAGCAAAAACTCTTGCCTGAGCATGTGCCTGATCATTATTCGCTCCTCCAACGACCGCACCAAGATAACCTTCCAAATACTCACCAAACCATGTTTGTGCTCCTTCTTTTGCGATATTAATACCTGTAAAACGCATATCATAAGAATCTCCCGCATCTTCAGTCGTCATATAACCTCTGACAAAGAAATCATCGCTCCTTATCTCAAGTTTATGTTGTTGTATCAAAAAGTTTTTAATCGAGTATCTGTTGGTTCCCTGATAAATTGTTGTACCAAAACCACCTCTTGTATTAAAGATAATTTCAAGGTCATCACCTTTAGGACGGTAATGAAACGCTGCATCCCATTTTGTACTTTGAGCATTATAATCAGTAAAAGCCTGTTCCAGATAACCCGTTCTACCAACGTTGTCTTCAGGAAGTAGATCACTCAAACCCGGGTCTAATAGACCTACTGATTCTAAAAACTTCCCAAAACCCCTAAGGTCTGAAAAGCCCAAATCTGCGCCTGCAGCCGCAATTGTAACCTCGTCTCCATATATATTAATTCCATCATGTGATGGGCTTGATCTAAAACCTAAAATCTCATCAGGTTCGCCAACGGCAGTATTCGCATTTGTATATTGATCCGGATCATTGGCGTACCAATCTGTACCTTTTAAATAACTAAAAGAAGCTTTCACCGCAAACTTGTCATTAAAAGCATGCGCAAATCTCACACCAAAATCATAAAAAGCATGATCTCCGGCAGCTTTTTGCATGGTTAATCCTGTTTTTGCATAAACACTTACCCCTTGATCATCAAAAGGGTTTCTTGTTGTCATAAACATAATCCCGTTGAAAGCATTCGCCCCATATAAGGCTGAAGACGCGCCTGGAATAATCTCTGCACTTTGCAGGTCAAGTTCATTTACACCCACCAGATTACCAAGTACAAAATTCAATGCCGGTGAAGCCGTATCCATACCATCCACCAATTGAACAAATCTTGTGTTTGAATAGGTGGAAAAACCACGTGTGTTTATTGAATTAAATGTTAAACTTCCTCTGTTTAAATCTATTCCTTTTAAATTTTCCAAACCATCGTAAAAAGTTGGGGCAGTAGAGTTTTTTATATCCCGAATACCAACCTTTTCAATAGTTACTGCAGATTCTCTGATACTCTCAGGGGTTCGAGAAGCAGATACTACAACTTCATCCAAAGAGGTAGCATTCTCTACAAGTGCAATTTCCAGCGTTTGACCATCTGAAGTGACTTCCAGCGTTTGACTTTGATATCCAACTGATGTGATTTCAATGCTAAAGGGAACTTCATCACTAACATTTAGCTTGAATTTCCCGTCAAAATCAGTTGAAGTTCCTGTGTTGCTTCCTAATACCTTAATATTAACACCAGGAATTGGGCTGTTGTCATTGGCATCAGTTACAATTCCTGTAAAAGATGTCTGCCCTGACATAAGCATGCTAGTAAAGACTAGAAGCAGTGCTAAAATCTTATTCATATTTTTGAGTTTTTTTGTTGTTAAAAAAAATGGGGGCGTTGCAATTTTAGTCAATTATTTTGATTAAAAAAACGAATCCTTAAAAAAAGAGTGTTAATTATTAATAAATCTGCTATTTGATCCTTATTTTATGTGAAGACATTTTGTTTCCCCTTTTGACACTAAGGATATAAATTCCACCTGCCACATCTTGTAAATCAATTCTTTCATCAAATTTATTTGACAGATTTTTGTAGTTCTTTTTAACGATCTTTCTACCAAGAAGATCATATACTAAAATTTCTACATCACTGGTTTCTTCAGATCGAAATTTTACACTAAAGCGTCCATCAGAAGGATTTGGGAAAACAGTAAACTCATCAAATACATAATTATTTACCCCTAAAACGGGTTCTGAACTACATATCTCAAGGCTCCAGGCCTCTAAAAAACCAGTATCGTCTGCAGCTCCATCAACAACTTTTAATATCCAGTTTCCCTGAGCATTTTCACCATTGAATAAAGATAATTCCTGTACAGGTTTTTTAGTTCCTGATATACCGGGGCTAAACACATTACAACTTAAAGGGTCCCCATCATCAGAAATTACTGCCTGAATGTTTTCGCTTGCATCACAAGCATTACTGATCAATTCTACTATAGTTCCTTGAGGGCTTTCCAAAGTAATACTAAGGTCACCCAAATAGGTATGGGTAATCCCCGGAGTCCCAAGACCACCCGGAATCGGCTGGTTGATCAAACTTATTTCGAGTCTTTCAACATTCACATTATCAGTCACAGAAATAATTGATGAAATACCATTTGGATTATTATCCCGAATAGCGATCGGAGTATCTTCTGAATCATAGCTATTACATACCTCATTAAAAGCGCCAATTGAAAAGCTCTTTGTATTCATGGCAAAGAAAAAATTCCCTACTGCTTCAACTATTATAAAACATTGAGGTGATTTTATATCTGGCACCGTTATAATTTCACTTCCGTCATTCGGCACTCCGGTGGCAAGTGCGGTTGGAAACGTTACCCCTCCGTCTGTTGACAACAATATATTTACTTGTGAAACATTTATATTATTCGCTGTGGTTCCTGCCACATCCCAAGAAATTGTTTCCTGTTCTTCAACAGTCCATTCAAGATCTTCACTATTTTGAGAAGTGACCAAAAAAGGACCAGCTGCGTCCTCAACAGTTACCTTAAGGTCATCAGAAACTACCTGACCTGCTTCTGTGTTATTATCTCTTACGGTTAGCCTAAAATTCAGATCTCTGGCAACACTAGGTGTAACTTCCCAGGTAGACGAAATTGCACCGGTTATCAGCGTATTTAAATGTGGCAGGTATCGAACCGGGCTTACTGAAGGATCAAAAGACCTGTAAACCGCACCTCCTATGGCTGTTTCGCTAGGTGGCACAGCTGTAATCTCATTATCCACTTGCTCCCAGCCAAAAGTTATTGGATCTCCATCTGCATCACTTCCCGAACCTACCAGTTTATATGGCGTTCCTTTAGGAATAATAAAATCTGACCCTGCATCTACCAAAGGCGCATTCATATTCAATGTTAAATCAGAAACAGTGGCACAAGTTCCTGCTTCTCCATTCACAACATTGTTTCTAATCTCCTCTATACTTATGGTATGGAAGTACAAATCACTTTTACTTTGCACATTTTGGGAACTGCATAGACCGGCATAAGCCATTAAAGTTGATCCGCTTCCAGGTTCTACAGCCGTCGCATCATTTCTATTACTCCCTTCGCAATTGCCATCGTCTCCATTAAAAGTATGGTTGGCTCCAAACTGATGTCCCATCTCATGGGCCACAAAATCAAAATAGAAATCGTCACCATTTGGAAAAGGTGAACCTGTAACCCCTCTTGCCTTAGCTCCATTTCTACAGACACTTGCCAAAGAGGCCAATCCTCCTCCTCCGGTACTAAAAACATGCCCTATGTCATAATTAGCAGTCCCTATAACGGCATCACAATTCGTTTGATTCTCAGAGATCATAATATCCCCGTCAAAATTTGAATAAGGATCAGTATTCGGATCCAGATAAATAATATCTTCATTATTAACCACCAACTGCATGCTGATGGCAAGGTCATTTTCGAAAATCGCATTAATTCTCGTGAGTGCTGTTGTCATGGCCGCCATGACAATCGATTTTTTTTCTGCATCAGAGGCTCCCTCGGCATCCTGATCAGCAATATGGAATTGAGAATATTCTCCTGTACCCGCTAAAGCCAGCTTATAGGTTCTTAATTTACCGTCATCAGTATTTTTAAAAGCGAGGCCCGATTTCAATGCCGTCTCAATATTTTCAGTAAAACACTCAAACTTTCGCTCTCCTTCATTATCACTTCTATTGTAGACTCTATATTTTCTCTTATCCTTTGTAAGCGGCTCAATGTAGCGTATACCTCTTTTGGTATCCATAATGATGGCATGCAAACCTAGTTGGTTTATACTAAAATAAATTCTTTTAGAGGCGTCCTTTTCTGAGAATCCTACATAAGATTTGTTTTGAGGAAACTTCTTAGCAAGCTGCGGATCCATCACTTCAGATTCTTTGATCAGATAGGTCACCATTTTTCCATTTTCATCCGGAAAGTCAATTTTAGTAGTTGATTTTCCTGAAAAACCTCCCCTTTTCGGCGTGTCCTTCAATTCATTTCTTAGAGAAGCAACCTTCAATTCGAAGGATTCGAATTTTCTTATTTTAACTTTATGCTGTAATTCCGAATCTGTGATGGCTGAACCGTCTATTCTTGACCATAGATTTATTTGCTGTGAAAATAAAAAGTTGGTAAAAAAAATCGTTAGAAATACTAAAAACCTGGAATGTTTTTTGATCATTACGTTACCTATTATAGCGAAGCTTACAAAAATATGAATTTTTTAAATAGGAAAATCGTATTATTTTATCTTGATCTTTCGAATTGATACTTTTTGTCCTTTCCTTACCTTTAAGATGTAGAGACCACTTGTTACATCTTTAGCATTAATAACTTCCTCGAATTGTATCGAAGTTTCTTTATAAGTTTTTTCCTGTAGTTTTCTCCCTAAGAGGTCATAAATTGAAATATTAACGTCTCCCAATTCTTCTGAGGGAAAAACCACTGTGAATTGACCCTCTGAGGGGTTTGGATATACTTGGAAGTTTTCCAGACTATTTTCAGCGACATCTAAAACTAACTCGGCTGTACATATTGTTATACTCCAAGCCTCCAGTATCCCATCATCACCCGGAGCTTCATCTGCCACCTTAAGCTTCCATTTACCCTTCGCATTTTCCCCGTTCAATTCTGATAATTCACCCAATGCCAGATTATTTCCCGAAATGGTTGGTGATAATGAAGCACAATAAATCTGTTCACCATCATCACTAAATACAGCATCAATATCTTCATCATTATAGTCACAAGGGTTTTTCAACAATTCAATCACAGTACCTTTTGGACTTTCAAGACTTAAGGCCAAATCCTTGATAAAGGCATGTTTTATTTTAACCGAAACAGTAACACTTTGGATCTCATAATCATCATTTACCTCACTTAAAGAAATGGCATTATTCGAAATTCCAAAAATCACTTCCTTCGGAATATCTTTTGATTCATAAGTTGTACAAGAACTCTCATAAGAACCTATTGAAAATGAACTCGAATTGATGGCAAAAAATCCATTACCATTAGCTTCTACCATAACAAAACAACGAGGAGACTGAACCTCTGGAACAACGATATTATGTAAACCATTATTACTAACATTTTTAGCCAGTATGATAGGATAACTGAGTCCGCCATCTGTTGATAATAAAATATTGACACGAGACACGTTCACCCCATTCGAATCTGTTCCGGCAACATCCCATTGCACGGTTTCCTGAGTACCAGGAGTCCATGACTCATCAACACCGTTTTGAGAAACAATCATAAAAGGCCCTGCCTGATCAGTAATTGTCAATTTGGTATCATCCGAAACTACTTGCCCTCCTTCTAAGTTATTATCTCTTACCGTAAGTCGAAAATTAAGTTCTCGAGCTACTTGCGGTATTACTTCCCATTTAGTTGAATTCGTCCCGTTTCTAAGTGACTTGAGATTAGGGAAATACCTGACTGGCTCCAGCGATGGCTTTCTCGATCTAAATAATGCGCCACTTATCGCATTATCACTGGGTGGAAAGACTGTAATCCCAGCATCCATTTGTTCCCAAGTATAGGTAATTTGATCCCCATCAGCATCACTCCCTTCTCCTGTCAGTTTAAATGGAGTTCCAGCCGGAAGGATCAGGTCCTCTCCAGCATAGGCCTTTGGAGCGTTTTTATTAATGATCAAATCATCCTGACGAGCACAATTTACAGCACCACTTTCTCCGATAAATGCATTGATTTCCTGAAGACTTAATGCGTGAAAATACAAATCGCTTTGACTTTGTATATTTTGTGACCCACAATAGCCACCATAAGCCATTATCGTTGAACCACTTCCTGGCTCAACCGCAGTCGCCTCCACTCTTTGCCCTTCATTCCCACAGGAGTCTTCAAATCCGTTAAAGGTGTGGTTGGCTCCCAATTGATGACCAATTTCATGACATACCACATCGAAATAAAAAGAATTACCTACCGGTTCAATTGAGCCGCTCACCCCTTGAGCCTTTATTCCGTCAACACAGACAGATCTTAACCGAGCTACTCCAGGTGACGTTGTAAAAACATGGCCGATATCATAATTTCTTGAACCGATGGTTTTGTCAACAATAGTTTGATTTTGACCAAGAATAGCATCAGGCGCTAAAAAACTATAATCATAAGGATCTTGACCAGGGTCCAAAAAAATCAAGGCATCATTCTTAGCCACTAATTCCAGGCTAATTGCCAAATCCCTTTCTAAAACCGCATTGATCCTTGTTACCGCAGCAGTCAGTGTTCCCAGAATAACTGATTTTTTATCAATCTCGTTACCTCCCGTTGCATTTTGATCGTTTAGATGGAACTGAGAATATTCCCCATTGACAGCCAATGCTAGCCTATAAGTTTTCAAATGTCCTTGATCAGCTCGATAAACGGAACTTTTAAATAAGGATTCCCTTACAGGATCACTCTCTGTAAAACACTCAAGATCTATAACACCCTCCAATGCCTTTTCTGAAAAGACCCTATAGTATCGAAGATCAGTACCGAGAGGCTCAATCAGAGTGTGACCTGTTTCACTGCCCATAATAATGGCAGAAAGACCAATCTCATTCAAACTGAATCGTATTTTTTTAGAAGGATCATTCACGGAAAACCCTCTATATGATCTGTTATTTGGATATTTTTCAGCAAGCTCAGGATGCATTACAGGCGCATCAATGATGTCAAATTCAACGAACTCGCCACTTTCATCAGGAAAGGAGATGATCTTAGAAGATTCCTTTGCCCCTTTTTTATAAGTTTTCCCAAAATTAAGCTCATTTTTTAGCTGCTGCAGATCCAACTCATACGTTTTATATTTTTTAGGTTGAATCTTTCTTTGAAGCTTTGAAATACCTATTTTTGCCTCATCGATTGTAGACCAGGAAGTGGTTTGTTGCCCTCTAAGAAAAGAAGACATAAACAGAAGGCACATAATAAATGTAACTTTGTAAATTTTTCTCATGCTTAGACTTTAAGGCGGCAAACAAAACTATGAACTTTTTTCTATTATATCTTTTTTAATGACAACTAATTCAAAATTAGCTTAATGAAACTCTTAATCTATTGCGTTTCAGTGTTGATGTTCTTTTCCTGCGCAGCACCAAAAGATCAAAGCAAGAATCAAAAAGCGAGTATTCCTCCACCTCATATTAATTGCCCTGAAGGAGGCGATTGTAGCTTTGAAATCATGAGGAATTCGGTTTTAAACCTGAACTACAGCGATACCGGTCAATTGTATCCCGAGGTTGTTGAAGGTGATAAAATCGTCGTTAAATTTCATTATAAAAAAGATCCCGTTAAGGATGTCATGGACAGCGGGTATTCTGAATATGTTTACCTTGAATTCGAACCTGACGAAACACAGCTCATATTGAAAGATAAAGAACTTCAAAAAGTGAAAATGATTTTTGGTCGGATTTGCTACTGTAAAGGTGCCATGGGCTACTTCCCGGTACAACAGGGAAATTTATTCTTGTTTAACCGAGATGGTAATTTGCAGCTTCGAACCTCATTTAAGGTAAATAAAATTCCACAGATCATTCAGCAAATAGACGAAAATATCAACTATTAAAACAGTTTACGTGAGAGTTCATCAATCCATTAAAAATTACAACCATAAAGAACTATCATCGGTGCTGACCATAGGTACTTTTGATGGCGTACATATTGGCCATCAGAAAATTATTCAAAGACTTAATGAGATCAAAAACGGAACTACTGAAAGATCCATGATTCTTACATTTTATCCTCATCCAAGAATGGTTTTGGATCAAAGTAATGATATCAAAATGCTGACAACAATGGAGGAAAAAACACAACTCCTTGAAAAATTCGGTCTGAATGACTTGATCATCGAACCCTTCACCAAAGATTTCTCGCGCCTATCCGCCCTTGATTTTGTAAGAGATATACTCGTTCGTCAGCTACACATTAAACAATTGGTCATAGGTTATGATCATCATTTTGGGAAAAATCGAGAAGGTAATTTTGAGCAACTCATTGAGTTTGGTGAATTATATGGCTTTACTGTTGAAAAGATCTCGGCTCAAGAAATTGAAAGCGTATCGGTCAGCTCGACCAAGATCAGAAAAGCCATTGAAAACGGAGACATGTCAACTGCGAATAAATATCTGGGCTACCATTATCTGCTGACAGGTGATATCATAAAAGGACAAGGTATTGGAAGAAAGATCAATTTCCCAACGGTTAATATAAGTATCCCTGAGGATTTTAAATTGATCCCTAAAAAAGGTGTTTATATTGTTAGGGCCCATTTCAATAAAGATTCAAGCTTTGGAATCATGAATATAGGCTTTAGGCCTACAGTTGGAGGTAAAGGACAAACCATAGAGGTTCACCTTCTGGATTTTAATGGTGATTTGTATGGTAGTCATATACAAATTGAAGTTTTGACGCGATTAAGAGATGAGAAAAAATTTGAAAGTATTGAGGATCTGGCAGCACAGATTTCAAAGGATGAAAAATCAGCCAGAAATTGGCTGATGAATTTCAAATAAGCCGCTCTTCTTAAGCCTGATTTACTTATCTTTGCCAGTCAAAAAAATAACATATGTTATCGTTACCCTACATCCGTGAAAACACAGAACTGGTTATCAAAGGACTTCTTGTTCGTAATTTTAAAAATGCAGAAACCCTTGTTGATAAGGTGATTGAAGCGGATAGCAAAAGACGCTCTGTTCAGACTGAGTTGGACAACATTTTATCTGAAAGCAACAAGATATCAAAGGAAATAGGGAAATTATTCCAGTCAGGCGAGGTGCAAAAAGCCAATATAGCCAAAGAGAAAACAAGTCAGTTAAAAGACAAATCAAAAATTTTGTCTGACACTCTCAGTGAAGCTGAAGAAGTATTGAATGAACTGCTCTATCAAATCCCTAATATCCCAAATGAATTGGTGCCTGCGGGAAATTCAGAAGAAGATAACGAGGTAATTTATGAAGAAGGTGAAATCCCTAAATTGCATGACAACGCGGTTCCTCATTGGGAACTTTGCAAAAAATATGATATTATAGATTTTGAACTGGGCAACAAGATCACGGGTGCAGGATTCCCTGTATACAAAGGAAAAGGAGCCAAGCTCCAACGTGCCCTTATTGCTTATTTTCTTGATAAAAACACTGAAGCAGGTTATACTGAAATTCAGCCACCGTTACTGATCAATGAAGCATCCGGTTATGGAACTGGCCAGTTGCCGGACAAAGAAGGACAAATGTATCATGTTGGGTTGGACAATCTCTATTTGATCCCTACTGCTGAGGTTCCTGTTACCAATTTATACAGAGATATTATCCTTAAAGAAAGTGATTTTCCAATTTGCAACACAGCTTACACACCTTGTTTTAGGAGAGAGGCCGGTTCATATGGCGCACATGTCAGAGGTTTGAATCGATTACATCAATTTGACAAAGTAGAAATCGTAAGATTGGAACATCCTGACAGGTCATATGAAGCTCTGGATCAAATGGTAGAGCATGTAAAAGGAATTTTGCAGGAGTTAAAATTACCTTTTAGAATTTTACGCCTTTGTGGAGGGGATTTAGGCTTCACATCAGCGCTCACTTATGATTTTGAAGTTTTCTCAACCGCACAAGACAGATGGCTTGAAATTAGTTCTATTTCTAATTTCGAGACATTTCAGGCAAATCGATTAAAACTGCGTTTTAAAAATAAAGATGGGAAAAGTCAATTGGCGCATACCTTGAATGGAAGTTCTCTGGCTTTACCAAGAGTATTGGCCGGACTTTTAGAGAATTATCAAACCGAAGACGGGATTGAAATACCAGAAGTATTAAAGGCGTATACCCGATTTGATATGATCGATTAAATAGTGATCTATTTAATTAAAAAAACAAATTAAGCAGCGTCCATCAATTTCTTGTAGTGATTCATAATTAACAAATCATTCAAGTAATCATTGATCTGACCATTTTTCATATGGTTATTTGCACTTTGCTTTGCTCTTTCGTAGAATGTTTTTACCTCGTTCATGACTTTAGATTTTTGTTATTGTTGATATATTATTAAGACTGATATTTTTAGATAACGTTACATTTTAGTATTTATTTTATAAAAATTTTAACAATGTTCAGAATATCTATGAGAAATAGTCAAATTTTTAATACTCTATTAATAATTTTAATTTAAATTACGAATTATATAATCACTCCGTTTAAACGGGGAAATATATTTTTAACCATTGAGATCATGAGGTTCATTATCATCTTCATATGTATTCTTTTTTCAATTGCTGCCAACGCCCAAAGTGCGGAGTTGGCAAATTCATATTTTAGGAAAGGAGAATATGATAAAGCCATACAGTTATATAAGCCCCTGCTTGAATCAAATCCTATTCGACAGGATTATTTTAAAACCCTGTTGACATGCTACCAACAGATTGAATCGTATCAGGATGCCCAGGGCCTGATTGAAGCACAAGTACTAAGGTTTCCAGAACAGGTATACCTCTACGTGGAGCTTGGCTATAATCATCAGCTCAATGATGACCTCTCTAAAGCGAAACAGCTCTATGAGAAATCACTTGGATATGTTAGAAAAAACCCGAGTTATGCCTTTATGATCGGTAGGGCTTTCAGGCAAAACCACCTGCTTGATTATGCTTTAAACGCCTATCAGATTGCAAAACAACTCAATCCAAAATTAAATACTGAGATCAGTGAGGCACAGATTTACGGGGAAATGGGTGAACTTGAAAAAATGTTTGATCTGTATCTCGACCTTGTCGATAAAAATGAAAACTACTTTTCTACTGTTCA
The DNA here is from genome assembly GCA_905479625.1 of uncultured Flavobacteriaceae bacterium. Classification (GTDB taxonomy): domain Bacteria; phylum Bacteroidota; class Bacteroidia; order Flavobacteriales; family Flavobacteriaceae; genus Lutimonas. The sequence goes on from CAJQNF010000126.1 coordinate 12,886, forward strand.
ACGTTATGTGGCCAGTTTCATTACCAAGGATAAAACGGATTCTAACAATCAACTTTTCAGAAAACTCTTGTTAAAAAGAGCACAGTCAAATCCTAAAGATGCATGGAATATTTTGCTGAGCTGGCTATTTATGCAACAGCAAGATTATAATAAAGCCCTAACACAGGAGAAATCACTATTCAAGAGAAAACAAGCTGGCCTTGAGAGGATTGGTGAAATTGGTTACCTCTCTTTTGAAAACAAGGATTATACCACCGCGAAAGAAGCTTTTGAATTCATGATTTCGAATGACCAAAGCCAGGTTTCAGAAGAACAAACTACACTAATTGCTGAAATATATTTATTGAAAATTGAGAACATATCTTTGAAGAAAGGTGAATCCAGAACCAAAATTGAAAAGAAATTTGAGGCGCTACTGGAACAATATGGTCAAAATAGCGAATCCATGGAACTTCACCTGGCTTATGCCGATTTTTTAACTTTTGATCTGGAACAACCAGACAAAGCGATTATCCATCTCGAAAAAATCATTCCTAACTCATCACAGTTTGGCAAAGGTGTGATACAAATGAAAATTGCCGATATATTGGTGTTTTCTGATCAATTTAATCAGGCGCTCATCATATATACACAGATTCAGTACGATCTAAAAAATAGTGAATTGGCTCAGGAAGCGCGATTCAAGGTAGCACGAACCTCCTATTTTAAAGGTGATTTCCAGTGGGCACAAAATCAATTAAGAGTGTTAAAATCTTCAACCTCTCAATTAATTGCGAATGATGCACTTGAACTCAGTTTAAAAATTGGAAATAATATGGACAAAGATAGTCTGAATGAGGGCCTGAAAGTTTATGCAAGAGCTGAACTACTTGGCTTCCAACAAAAATATCCACAAGCCATTGACACCTTGTCTTATGTATTGAAACAATTTAAAGGTCAGCAAATAGAAGATGATGCCTTATTCACCCAGGCCTTATATTTTGAACATCAGGACGATTATGCATCAGCGGAAGCTAATTTATTGAGTCTTCTTGATTTTCATCCGGAAAGTTTATTATTTGATGATACTATTTTCAAACTGGGTGTTTTGTATCGAGATCACCTTAGTGACCCTGAAAAAGCAAAAACCATGTTTGAACGAATTATATTTGAATTTCCATCAAGTATCTATCTGGTTGACGCAAGGGCAGCCTTTAGAAAACTGAGAGGAGATGATATCTAAAGCATCAAAAGAAGATTGGTACTTTTCTTTACTCCAAAATATAATTAATCGAATAAGCCTATCTTTAAACCCAAATTAACAGCATGTACATTTACAATGTAACCATAAACGTTGATGAAAGTATTCATGATCAATGGATCAACTGGATGCAAAGTACTCATATTCCTGAAGTTCTGGCTACCGGCAAATTCACAAAGGCCCTGATGAGCGAAGTTCTTGTCAAAGAAGATTTAGGAGGTATTACTTATTCGATTCAATATACGACTGACTCCAAGGAGCTTTTATTGAATTATTATCAACAGGATGCTCCCCGTTTAAGGGAAGCCATTGATAAAAAATTTGGCAATAAGTTTGGGATCTTTAGAACAGAAATGAAAATTGTCAAAGAGTTTTTTAAATAGTATGACCATATATCCATGAACGTAAGAGCCAAAAAACATCTGGGACAACATTTCCTTACCGATGAGTCAATCGCGGCCAAAATTGCAGATAGTCTGTCTTTGGATGGTTACCAGAACATACTTGAAATCGGGCCTGGAATGGGTGTTTTAACGAAGTACCTTCTTAAAAAAAATAAAACAGTTTGGGTCGTTGAAATAGATACAGAATCCATTGATTATTTAAACAGTCACTATTTACATTTGTCTGACAGGATTATCAATGCTGACTTTTTGAAAATGGACCTTGGCACTTATTTTAATAAAGCTCCTTTGGCCATAATCGGTAATTTTCCTTATAACATATCCTCTCAGATTGTTTTTAAAACCATTGAATTTCGGGATCAGATTCCGGAATTTAGCGGCATGTTTCAAAAAGAAGTAGCCAAAAGGATTACAGCAGACCCGGGTAGTAAAACCTACGGCATCATCTCTGTACTTACTCAGGCATTTTACGAAACAGAATACTTGTTCACGGTTCCTCCATCGGTATTTAACCCTCCACCCAGGGTCGATTCCGGGGTATTAAGATTGGTGAGAAAAAAAGATTATTCGCTGCCTGTTGATGTTGCATTTTTCTTCAGAGTTGTCAAAACGGCCTTCAATCAGAGGCGAAAAACACTTCGTAACAGTTTAAAATCATTCCAGATTTCGGATAAATTAAAGGAAGATGCTATATTTGCGCTGCGACCTGAACAACTAACCGTTCAACAATTTGTTGAATTAACAAAAAGCCTGGCTGAAGATGGCAACCGAGATCACTAAAGAATTTCTTGAGAATATCAAACGGCTCATTTCAGCTACTGATGACACAGCCCTATTGCAGTTGCTCTCTGAAGAGCATCCTGCAGATATCGCGGAAATCATTGATGAGCTAGGACTTGACGACGCAACATACCTCTTTAAATTACTGGATAGTGAATTGACCGCTGAGGCCCTGATGGAAATAAATGAGGATGATCGAGAGAAAATTCTAAAAAATCTATCGGCTGAAGAGATTGCAGATGAAATTGATGAACTCGATACCGATGATGCGGCAGATATCATCTCTGAATTACCACAGGAAAGAGTTACGCAAGTTATTTCGGAACTTGAAGATGACGAACATGCCAAAGATATTGTTGATCTTTTGCGCTATGAGGAAGGAACTGCCGGAAGTCTTATGGCCAAAGAGCTCATTAAGGTCAAAGAGACCTGGATGGTTCCCACCTGTGTCAGAAAAATGAGGTCTCAGGCCCAGGAAGTAAGAAGAGTGCACTCTATATATGTTGTTGATCAGGAAAACCACCTTATTGGAAGGTTATCACTTAAGGACCTTCTAGTGGCTTCTGCTAAAGATAAAATTGCCAATATCTATATTCCAAAAGTAGATGCTGTACACTTTAATGATAAAGGGGAAGATGTAGCCCGACTGATGCAAAAATATGACCTGGAAGCAATTCCGGTTGTAGATGACGACAATGTCCTTCTTGGAAGAATCACTATTGATGACATTGTAGATCTGATAAAGGAAGAAGCAGAAAAAGATTATCAAATGGCGGCGGGTATTACTGAAGACATCGATGCGGATGATAATATATTTACCAAAACAAAAGCCAGACTGCCTTGGTTAATTCTTGGTTTAGTGGGGGGTCTTGCAGCTGCTTCTATTATGGGAGGCTTTGAAAATGCATTGACTCAATTCCCTGAATTGTTCTTTTTTACACCCTTGATCGCGGCCATGGCAGGAAATGTTGGGGTTCAGTCATCGGCAATTATTGTACAAGGGCTGGCGAATGATAATATCAGAGGTAGTATGGTCCATCGAATGTTTAAGGAAATTGGTCTCAGTATTGTCAATGGAGTCATTCTGGCTGGGCTGATCTTTGTTTTCGGATTTTTTCTTGATTATAACATTAGTATCAGTATTACCCTGTCCATTTCCCTGATCATGGTGATCATTCTGGCGTCACTCATCGGAACTTTTGTCCCCTTGATCCTTGACAAAAATGGCATTGATCCTGCAGTGGCTACTGGTCCGTTCATTACGACAAGTAATGATATTTTTGGGATCTTTATTTTCTTTTATATCGCTAAACTTATTCTTGGTTTTTAACCAATAGATTCAGGCGCTTCTTTAGAATCTAAATTATTTATTTACCTTTTTTACTAAGCAAATTTCCGTAATTTTGCCATTCATCAAAAGAACGTATGTCGGAAATTAAAAAATCTCTCAACTTTTTAGAGCAAATCATTGAGGAAGACCTTGCAAAAGGTATGGATAGGTCAGCATTAAAATTCAGGTTCCCGCCAGAACCAAATGGCTATTTACACATAGGTCATGCTGCTTCCATCTGTCTAAACTTTGGATTGGGACTCAAATATGACGCTCCAGTCAATCTTCGTTTTGACGATACCAATCCTGAAAAGGAAGAACAGGAATATGTAGATGCCATTAAAAAAGACATTGAATGGCTTGGCTTTAAATGGGCAGATGTTTTATTTTCATCTGATTATTTTCAGCAATTATACGATTGGGCTGTTGTGATGATCAAACAAGGGAATGCCTATGTTGATGATCAGACATCTCAACAAATTGCGGAACAAAAAGGAACACCTACTCAGGAAGGTACGAATAGTCCATTTAGAGATAGATCTGTTGATGAAAACCTGGCTTTATTTGAGAAAATGAAAAGCGGTGAGTTTGAAGAAGGGACGCACGTTTTACGCGCCAAGATAGATATGTCATCTCCCAATATGCTTATGCGAGACCCTGTGATGTATCGGGTCCTAAAAAGAGCACACCATCGTACGGGTGAAGACTGGAAGATCTACCCGATGTATGATTGGACTCATGGAGAATCAGATTATATTGAGAAGATTTCACACTCTTTATGTACTCTTGAGTTTAAAAATCACCGAGAATTATACGATTGGTTCCTCGATCGGGTTTATGATCAAAATGATCTTAGACCTAAACAAAGAGAATTTGCAAGAAGGAATCTTAGTTATACCGTGATGAGTAAAAGAAAGTTGTTGCAACTCGTGCAAGAAGGCCTTGTCAATGGTTGGGACGACCCTAGAATGCCTACGATTTCAGGTTTGAGAAGACGAGGATACACAGCAAGCTCAATTCGCGATTTTAGTGAAACTGCGGGAATTGCCAAAAGAGATAATGTAACCGATCTTGCATTGTTGGAATTTCATATTCGAACAGAGTTAAACAAAATCGCTCCAAGAGTCATGGCTGTACTGAATCCTGTGAAATTGGTCATTACAAATTATCCGGAAGGAAAAGAAGAAATGCTTACTGCCGAGAATAATCCTGAGGATGAAGATGCGGGCTTCAGAACTGTTCCGTTTTCAAGAGAATTATATATTGAAAAAGAAGATTTCAGGGAACAGGCCAACAAAAAGTTTTTCCGACTAAAACTTGGAAAGGAAGTAAGACTTAAAAATGGGTATATCATCCAGGCAAACTCGGTGATCAAAGATGACAATGATGAAGTCATTGAGATCCATTGCACCTATGATCCGGATTCTAAAAGTGGCAGCGGAACCGAGGCCAGTATGAGAAAAGTAAAAGGTACCATCCACTGGGTTTCCATACAACATGCCTTAGAAGCTGAAGTGAGATTGTATGACCGACTCTTTATAGATGAGGCGCCAGATGCACATAAAGACAAGGATTTTAAGGAGTTTATCAATCCTGACTCTTTGAAGGTAATCGAAAAAGCCTATGTTGAACCAAGTCTTGTCACTGCCTCTGAGGGCGAGAGCTTTCAGTTCCAGCGTTTAGGTTATTTCAACGTTGATGCTGATTCAAGCAATGATAAACTTGTTTTTAATAGGACGGTTGCCTTAAGGGATTCCTGGGCTAAAATGGAACAAAAAAAATAATTTATTTATTGTAAATTGTTGAGCCCTTGAAGACTGTAGAACAAATAAAGCTGCCTATACTAAAGGAGATGGAATTCTTTGAAACAAAATTCAAAGCTTCCATGATCTCAAATGTCTCGTTGCTCAATAGAATCACGCACTATATCGTGAGGCGGAAAGGGAAACAAATGCGTCCTATGTTTGTTTTTCTAGTAGCAAAGATGGTTTCCAATGGTCAATTCAAAGAACGAACCTATAGGGGAGCTTCCGTTATTGAGCTCATCCACACAGCAACATTGGTGCATGACGATGTGGTAGATGACAGTAACCGGCGCAGGGGCTTCTTCTCACTGAATGCCCTCTGGAAAAATAAAATCGCTGTTCTGGTAGGTGATTATTTGTTATCCAAAGGACTCTTACTATCTATCGATAATGACGATTTCGACATCTTAAAACATATTTCCATTGCCGTAAGGGAAATGAGTGAAGGAGAACTACTTCAAATAGAAAAGGCAAGGAAGTTGGATATTACTGAAGATGTTTATTTTGAGATTATTCGAAAAAAAACAGCTACCCTTATTGCAGCCTGTACTGCTATTGGAGCAGTTTCAGTTGATGCCCCGAAGGATGAAGTCGAAAGAATGAGAAAATTTGGCGAATTAATTGGCCTTTCGTTCCAGATCAAAGATGATCTCTTTGATTATTCTGAAGAAAAAATCGGAAAACCTACCGGCATCGACATCAAGGAACAAAAAATGACACTCCCCCTTATTTATACCCTGAACAATTGTTCTAAAAAAGAAAGAAGATGGCTGATCAACTCAGTCAAAAATCACAACAAAAATAAAGTCAGGGTAAAAGAAGTTATTGAATTTGTCAAAAAAAATGGCGGTATTGAGTATACTGAAACTAAAATGAAAGAGTATCAGGAAGCCGCCGTAAGTATTCTGGATACTTATCCCCAGTCAGCCTTCAAAGAATCTTTATTGACCATGGTTAATTATGTGATCGATAGAGAAAAATAATTTTAACAATTCATGGCATAGCTTTTGA
>CAJQNF010000127.1 GCA_905479625.1 uncultured Flavobacteriaceae bacterium
TTGTTGACCCACAAGGATTCGAACCTTGACTGGCGGTACCAAAAACCGAAGTGCTACCGTTACACCATGGGTCAATATTTCCTGCCAAACCTCATTTGATTAAGCAGGCGCAAATTTAATACAAAGTTTTTGTTTGGCAAAAGAGTTTTTTTGATTTTTTTCACCCACCTATAAAATCTAAGGAGTTTCCATTTAATTTACTAAATTCGCCTCAGTTATAAATCGTCTCTATGCTTTCTTTTGATTATAAAAAATTCAACACCGCTTTGGGCTGGCTTACCTTTGGAATAGCCTTACTTACCTACACTTTAACGCTTGAACCAACTGTGAGCTATTGGGATTGTGGGGAGTATATTGCCACTTCTGTCAAACTGGAAGTTGGCCATCCTCCCGGGGCACCTTTGTTCCAAATGATGGGGGCGTTCTTTGCCACATTTACCAATGATGTGTCTCAAATTGCGATGATGGTGAATTTTATGTCGGCATTGGCCAGCGCTTTTACCATCCTTTTTCTTTTCTGGACCATTACCGCTCTAGCGAAAAAAGTAGTTGAGAAAAATTCCGGAGAATTGACTAAAGGAAGTTCAATAGCCATACTTGGAAGTGGCTTGGTAGGCGCCTTAGCTTATACTTTTTCCGACAGTTTCTGGTTTAGTGCAGTTGAAGCGGAAGTTTATGCCATGTCCTCTTTTTTAATGGCCCTGCTATTTTGGCTGGCCATTCATTGGGAAGCGGAAATGGATAAGCCGAGAGGCAACAAATGGTTATTGCTGATCAGTTTTATCGTCGGGTTATCTTTCGGGGTGCATATCCTGTCTCTCCTGGTGATCCCTTCTATTGTGTTTATTTATATTTATAAAAAATATCCTCAACTCAATACCAAACAATTTATTCTGGCCAATGTAGTCTCCATATTGGTGCTGGCATTTGTTTTTAAATTGTTGTTCCCTTATACCTTAAGATTTTTTAGTGCTTCAGAATTATTTTTTATCAATAGTCTTGGAATGCCTTTTAACTCAGGAAGTATTATTGCAGGAATTCTTTTGGTTGCTTTGTTTTATTTTGGATTGAGGTACACCCGAAGAAAAAATTTGTTTACATCTAATTTATTGCTCTTATCTGTATTATTTATAATGATCGGGTTTTCTTCCTGGTTGATGTTGCCCATCCGTGCAAACGCAAACACCACCATCAATGAAAACAATCCTTCTAGCGCAAGAGAACTCCTTGCCTATTACAATAGAGAACAATATGGAGATGCCAACGTGTTTTATGGTTCTTATTATTCAGAAACTGGTGAAAGAGATAAGGCAAATCCTTTTCGAGACGCCAAACCCAAATACGAAAAAGATGAAAAAGCCGGGAAATATGTGATTGTCAATAATTACAAAAATGCCTTGCCAAATTATAGCAATAAGCATAAAGGTTTTATTCCCAGAATGGTCGACCCGACCGCTTCGGTGGTTCAAAACTACAAGGCAATAGCCGGCATACCTCAAAGATCAAAGAGGCGCCCTAATTTTGGTGAGAATATCAGTTTTATGATTACGTACCAATTTGGTTATATGTATGGCCGCTATTTTATGTGGAATTTTACAGGTAGACAAGATGATATTCAAGGAAATCTTGATAATCATGGAAATTGGTTAAGCGGTATTGATCCTATAGACGAATTAAGACTTGGCTCTCAAAAAAACCTTCCTTCGGAGGTCACGGAAAATAAAGGACGAAATAAATACTATTTCTTACCGCTCATTCTGGGTATTATCGGGCTTGTATTTCATATCAAAAAAGATATGAATAATTTCTATATCCTACTGCTGTTCTTTGCTTTTACAGGACTTGCCATCATTTTTTACACCAATCCCAAACCTTTTGAACCAAGAGAAAGAGATTATGCTGTTGTAGGGTCATTTTATGTGTTTGCTGTTTGGATAGGATTTGGTGTTTTGGCATTATATGAAAAGTTTAAGGACAAAATTACGTCTGCTCTAATGCCAACTGCCTTAACGGCGATCTGTCTTTTGGCAGTTCCTGTGCTGATGGCGAAAGAAAACTGGGATGATCATGACCGATCAGGGAAATATACCACTTGGAACAATGCCAAATCATATTTAGATTCCTGTCAGGAAAACGCGATCATGTTCACAATTGGCGATAATGACACTTTCCCTTTATGGTATATGCAGGAGGTAGAGGATTACAGAACCGACATCAAGCTGATCAATACTAGCCTCTTCGCCAAAGACTGGTATATCGATCAACAAAAAAGAAAAACATATAAAGCAGATCCGATTCCATCACAATTAAGTCATGATGATTTTAAAGAAGGCTCTTTGGATGTGGCGTATCATTATCCTTATCCTTTTCCTCAATTCAAGGATTCTATAGTAGATATCAAATTCTTTATGAAATGGATTCAAAGTAAAGACAGTCGAACCTTTATTGATTTTGAAGAGAACGGACATCCTGAAAAAGTATATCCTACGACCAAGTTGAGAATAATGGTCGATAAAGAAGCTGTTCTGAGAAATGGGATTGTAGCAGAAAAAGATTCCGCCTTGATTGAACCTTATATCGATATACAGATCTCTGAATCTGCATTGGTGAAAAACAGAATTCTGATGCTTGATATACTGGCAAATAATAATTGGGAAAAGCCCTTGTACTTTACCGGAGGAGCTCAGGCTGCCGAGGAGTATATTTGGTTAAAAGATTATTTACAGCTGGATGGACTAGCCTATAAATTTGTTCCGATCAGAAGTTCCAATGCGAACAAAAGTTTTATGGACATGGGCAGGATCAATACAGATATCATGTATGCAAATGTGAAGAAGTGGACCTGGAAAAATTCTGACGGAGACATTTATCATGACCCCGAAACGAGAAAAAATGGTATCTCTTTTAGAAATAGTCTGGGAAGGCTTGCCGATGAACTGATCAAAGAGAAAGATTTTGTGAGAGCAGAGGAGATCCTGGATATGTCGATGGAGAAAATGCCTATAGAATCGTATGGCTATTTCAGACTTGTTATTGGGCACATCGAATCATATTATAATATAGACAGACCGGAAAAAGCACGAAAGATCGTTGAGTTTCTTATTCAAAATTTCAAAGAACGCATATACTATTACAGTGGATTGAATTCCTATGAACTCACTCAAAATTTTGGTGATCTGGAAGGTACTCTTGACTTGTATAAATACATCATTGCGACCTGTGTCGAATTTGACACAGAAGAATACTCTGGCCAGCTGAAGGACGATTTTATGGTTTCTGTGACCCTTCTTGAAGAAGTACTGGAAGAGTAAGTTTTTTCATTTGGTCATTTTTTTGTATATTGAGTAAGCCCCCATAATTTTGTTTAAAACAACATTTGATGAGATCTTATCTGGTAAAAACCCCTAGTTTGGTACAAAGATTTTTCCACAATTATTCATGGCGAATCAAAACAGCTAAAAAAGAGATTTACCTCACTTTTGATGATGGGCCGGTTCCGGACTTTACCCCATGGGTACTTGAGACATTAGATCACTATAACGCAAAGGGTACTTTTTTTTGCGTAGGGGAAAATATTAAAAAATTTCCCGCTATTTATCAACAGATCAAAGATAGAGGTCACAGTATTGGCAATCATACTTTCAATCATCTCCAGGGTTGGAAAACTCCTACCAATAAATACATCAAGAACGTACTCAAAACAGAATCATATCTTAATGATGACACAGAGTTAAATGGGAAAAAACTCTTTAGACCGCCTCATGGAAGGATCAGACCTGTACAGGCAAAAATACTGAGAAAAAAGGGTTATAAGATCGTCATGTGGGATGTGCTAAGTGGTGATTTCGACCAAAGTATTTCCAAAGAACAATGTCTTGAACATACTCTAAAACATATAAAAAATGGTAGTATAGTCGTTTTCCATGACAGTGATAAATCTTTTAAGAATCTTGATTTTGTGCTCCCCAAGGTATTGGAGCATTTTGGCCGTGAACGGTATGAATTTAAGTCGTTATAGACTAGATGGAATGGAGAATTTCGAATAAGGAATTTTGAATTTCGAAGTAATAAAAACTTGGTGTAAAGTATCCTGAATAAAATTTAGCAACACCGAATTCGTCCTTCAGAGTTCCATATTCAATATTCGATATTCAGTGAATACAAATTGTGTAATTTTTACAAAATACAATTTAAACGTATTGCTGCACAAGGCTAATCAAAGTGTTGGCATCCTGCTGACCAGTTTGCCGCCATTTCATTTCTCCATTTTTGTAGATAATAAATGTTGGGTTTCCTTTAAT
>CAJQNF010000128.1 GCA_905479625.1 uncultured Flavobacteriaceae bacterium
AATAAGGTCATTTTGGATGAAACTGGAAAGTTTGATTTTTCCAAAACTCAAAAATGTCATTACGGTAAACCAGAAACTTGCTGAAATTTATAGTTTACAGTACAAAGTTCCCGTAACAGTGATCAGAAATGTTTCAAATGCGAATCATGCAAAGGAGATTAAACCATTAAATTTTTTGAAGAAAGATCAGAAAATGATCCTATATCAAGGCGCGTTGAATATGGGACGTGGATTGGAACTTATGATCGATGCAATGCCCCATTTAAACAACTATATTCTGGTTCTGGCAGGTGATGGAGATATTATGAACCCCCTGAAATCAAGGGTTAAAGAGAAGCAACTTACAGACAGTGTCATTTTTCTCGGAAAATTACGACCCGATGACCTTGTGAATGTAACCAAACAGGCTGACCTTGGATTAAGTCTTGAGGAAGATTTGGGGTTGAATTATCGGTATTGTTTGCCGAACAAGGTTTTTGACTATATCAATGCAGGAATTCCGGTTCTGGTCTCTGAACTTCCTTTGCTGCAGGAACTTTTAAAACAATACAAGGTTGGAGAATGCCTGAAAAAAAGAAATCCCAAAAGTCTGGCGTTAGCAATAGAAAAAATAATTGTAAACAAAAGTAACTACCTTCAGGAACTGGATAGAGCCGCGGCCGATTTGAATTGGAAAAAAGAAAAAAAAATACTCATAGAATTTATAAAAAATATTGAATAAAAAGATTCATATTATTTGTTTTGATGTACCCTTCCCGGCGACCTACGGAGGTGTCATGGACGTGTTCTGTAAAGTTCAGTCTCTGTCCAAAAAAGGAGCTGAGATATATCTCCATGTTTTTCAATATGGAAGGCCTGAGCAAGTTGTGCTAAAAGAGTATTGTACTGAAGTTCACTATTACCAAAGAAAAACATCCTTTTTCAAAGCCCTGGGGCTCTTGCCTTATGTGGTCAGTTCAAGAAGTGATCGGCAATTGGTCAACAATCTTAAGCGTATTGATGCTCCTATACTTTTCGAGGGCCTGCACAGTACCCTTGTTTTAAGAAAAAAACTGTTTAAAGACAGAAAATTACTGGTGAGGACTCATAATATTGAACATCAATATTATAAACAACTAGCAACTAATGAAACCAACTTATTTAAAAAACTTTATTATCGAACAGCCTCTTTTAAACTAAAGCATTATGAGAAAGTTTTAAAGCAATGCGATCAAATTCTGGCCATCTCCGAGTATGAAGCTAAACATTTTGTAAAAAAATATGGTGAAAAAGTCATTTTCTTACCCGCTTTTCATCCAAATAAGAAGTTACATGAATTGTCTAAAAAGGGTTATTTTGCTTTGTATCATGGAAATTTAGATGTCACCGATAATATGAAAGCAGCTTTATTCCTTGTTGATGCTTTTAAATCAATGCCTTATCCCTTGGTCATTGCTGGTCAAAGTAATGATAAGAACCTGCTTTCAAAAATTGATCAGTATAAAAACATCAGCTTTATTTCAATAGAAGATGAACAACAACTGCTGGAATTGTTCCATAGGGCTCATGTCAATGTTTTGTATTCATTCAATAATTCTGGTGTGAAATTAAAATTAATCAATGCGCTATTTCAAAGCAGGTATGTCATCGCAAATCATCGGTTAGTTGAAGGATCCGGCTTAGATTCAATATGCATTATAGCCAATAACAAAAAAGAAATCATGCTGCAGGTTATAAAAACTATAGATAAAGATTTTTCCGAGGAAGAAATTGCTTTTAGAAAAGAAAAGCTTGATGTTTATAATAACCTGAAAAATGCAGAAATCCTGTTAGACCTATTATAGGAATCAAACCACTTCGAAGATTTTACCCCCTTCGCATTTAATGGTCTTGTGCGGAAATTTTAGTATCAAAGCATAATCATGGGTTGCCATTAATATGGTGATACCTGCCTTATTGATTTCTTCTAAAACATTCATGATCTCCACAGAAGTTTTCGGATCCAAATTTCCGGTAGGTTCATCAGCCAGTATCATTTCAGGGGTGTTTAACAAGGCTCTTGCTATAGCCACACGCTGTTGCTCACCACCAGAAAGTTGGTACGGCATTTTAAACCCTTTTGTTTTCATATCAACTTTTTCAAGTACTTCATTGATCTTGGTTTCCATTTGATTCTTGCCCTTCCATCCTGTCGCTTTTAACACAAACAATAAATTCTCATAAACTGTTCTGTCATTCAACAACTGAAAATCTTGAAACACAATGCCAATTTTTCGCCTTAAAAAAGGAATCTCCTTTTCCTTTAACTTTTGAAGATCAAATCCCACAATAGAACCCTTACCATTCTGCAAAGGTAAATCTCCATACAGCGTTTTCATCAAACTACTCTTTCCGCTTCCCGTTTTTCCAATGAGGTAGTTGAATTCTCCTTTTTCAATATCTAGATTGATATCAGATAGAATTAAATTTTCCCGTTGAAATATGGAGGCATCCTTTAATTGAAGCATATTACCTTTTTTGATGATACAAAAACATATAATTCTCAGGTTTTAATTGGTATTAAAAACAAAAGAAGGACAAACTTAATGTTTAAATTTGAAATAGTAAAGCTCTTGAATTGGATTCGATTGAATGATATCAAATTAAGGTTCTTTTCCATTTATTTAAGAGAGGCGAAATGACCAATCGAAAGTGAAAAATATGCGGATTTATATTTTTTAACAAAGTTTTTAAACACAAATAACATATCCGTTTGAGAGGAATTACGGATATTAGCGTCTCAATTGAATATCCGAATAAAGTTGGGATGATCATCAATTTTAACACTTAATCAAGTTGAACGGCAATGAAAATAATCAAAAATCTAGTAAAAAAATATATAGCTCCTTCGCTTTCTCTCATTATAATTGCTGCCATTTCGTGGTCCTGCGAAAAACCAAATCCTGAATTAGGAATAAAATCAGGGGTGTGGAGAGGTGAACTTACAGCTCAAGGAAACCAGATTCCTTTTAATTTTGAAGTAAGTAAAGAAGATGGCTCCTATCATATTAAGCTGGTCAATGGGGTCGAAAAGCTGGACATTGACAGAATAGATATCCTTGATGATTCTTTATTTTTTGACATGCATATTTTCGACATCAGCATAAAGGCTAAAATATATAAGGATAGCCTGGTTGGATCATATACAAAAAATTATGCTGACAACTATGTCTTACCCTTTAAGGCAATCTATGGAAAAGAGGGGCGATTTGATCGTACAGAAAGTTCTAATTTATTTGATGGTACATGGGAAACTACATTTAAAGACAAAGATGGAAAAGAATCTTCTGCCATTGGAATCTTTAAGGTTGAGGATAAGATGTTAAGAGGAACTTTCTTAACCAAAACAGGTGACTACCGGTATTTGGACGGTTATACCTCAAAAGACACCATGTATCTTTACACTTTTGATGGTAATCATATCTTCAAATTCAGGGCTTATAAAGAAAATGATTCCCTTTTAAAGGGAGAATACTGGTCAGGAAAAACAAGTTATAAAACCTTCGAATCAATAAAAAATGACACGGTAACCCTCCCAGATGCCAATAGCTTGACCTATTTAAAAGAAGGCTATGATCAGATTGATTTCTCTTTTCCTGATCTTGACGGAAAAATGACCTCCCTTAAAGATGAAAAGTATAAGGACAAAATTGTCATTCTTCAAATATTTGGCACCTGGTGTCCAAACTGTATGGATGAAACTCGATTTTTATCAGACTGGTATCATAAAAATCAAGCTCAAGGTGTTGAAATTATAGGCCTTGCTTATGAAATAAAGCCGGAATTTGAGTACGCCCGAGATCGGGTATTGACCATGAAGGAAAAATTAGATGTGCCTTATGATTTTCTGATTGCCGGAACTTCTTCTACCAAATCGGCTTCAGAATCCTTGCCCATGCTCAATAAAGTAATGTCTTTTCCTACCTCGATTATAATTGATAGGAAGGGAAAAGTCAGGAGGATACACACTGGTTTTTCAGGGCCTGCTACTGGCGTTTATTATGAGGAATTTGTAGACGATTTTAATCAATTCATGCAAGAACTGATTAATGAATCTTAGTGAATTTTAACAAATCAAAGGTAGTTTTCAACAATCTGTTCAACTAATGAACAATTTCACAATTTATTTATTATTTGACGTTAGCTAAATAATCTAAATACTATTTTTGATTTATATAAGGTTTCCCGCCAATGAAGTTGCTCAAAGTATTCATTTTTTTTACCCTGTTTTCTTTTTTTCAAGGCTACGCCCAGAAATCAGTGATCTACACGCATGACCTTGTTGATTTCAATCATGCACTCCAATTGTACTCAAACAAAGATTATGTAGCCTCACAATTGATGTTTGAAAAAATAAAGAATGATTTTGATGAAGCCTCGGAATTAAGAGCCAGATCTTATTATTATGAAGCTTTTTGCGCTATTCGCCTTAAACAAAAGGATGCCGATGATTTGATGAATGCATTTTTCCAAAAATTTCCTACAAGTACAAAAAGAAATACTGCATTTATGGAGGTCGGTGAATACTATTTTAATAACCGCAGTTATGCCTATGCGTTAAAATGGTTCAATAAGGTCAAAGAAAACAATCTTACACTCCATGGTCAGGAAGAATTTAACTTTAAAAAAGGATATGCCTTATTCGCAGTAGGAAGTTTTGCCAATTCCAGAAAATATTTTTCACAACTGCTTAATTCAAAAAAATATGGAGCACAGGCCAAGTATTATTTTGGGTATATGGCTTATCAGGATGATGACTATACTGAAGCTGATAAATATTTGAATCAAGTAGCTAATGATCAGAATTTTGATGATGATATTCCATATTATATGGCCAATATTAAATTCAAGACAGGTAAATTTCAGGAAGCAATTGACGCTGCTACCCCTTTATTAGCAAAATCAAATGGCATTCAACATTCTGAACTATCCAAAATTATTGGCGAAAGCTATTTCAACCTCAATGAATTTGAAAATGCCGTCCCCTACCTGCTAGACTATAAAGGAAAAAAAGGTAAATGGAACAATACCGATTATTACCTTTTGGGCTATGCTTATTATCAACAAAAAGACTATGAAGAAGCACTCATCTGGTTCACTAAGATCATTGATGGAAACAGTGCCGTTTCTCAAAACGCCTACTACCATCTCGCTGAATGCTACCTTAAAAGCGACCGTAAACAGGAAGCCCTGAATGCATTCAGAAATGCCAAACAAATGGACTTTAATGCGGATATCAAAAAGGATGCCTGGCTAAATTATGCCAAATTAAGCTATGAAATTGGAAACCCATATAAAAGTGTGGCAGAAGTCATTCAAGAATACTTAGTGGCCTATCCCGATGATCTAGACCAATCTGAAGTAAAAGAATATCTCGTCAGTGCCTATATCTCTGCAAATGATTATCAAGGTGCCCTTGAATACCTTAAAAATTCGAGCTCCGATGATAATGAAACATATCAGAAAGTCGCATTTCTATATGGATCCCAACTTTTTAAGGAGCAACAGTATACAAAAGCCATTGAAAATTTTAACCTTTCTATTGAAAATTCTTCAAATTCTGTATTCAAAGCAAGATCATTATTTTGGAAAGCAGAGGCGCTTTACCGATTAAAAAATTATGAAGAAGCATTAAAGCGCTTTAAGGATTTTACCGAGATGGCAGCATCCAAGGAAACAAAAGAATACGGTATTGTTCTATATCATCTGGCTTATACCCATTTCCAAATAAAAGATTACAATCAGGCAGGGGGGTATTTCAATGAATATATAAATGTTTCAAATGATAAAAATCTACTTTCTGACAGTTACCTGAGACTTGGAGATTGCTTTTTTGCGCTAAGCAGCTACTTCAAAGCGATTCCAGCCTATGAAAAAGTGATCGCTAATAATGACCTGGATGTTGATTATGCCCAACTGCAGATCGCCTTCTGTTATGGATATATGGGAGAGACAGATAAAAAAATCAGTGCGCTAAATGATTTTACAGAAGTCAACCTAAAATCGACATTACGGGATGATGCTTTCTATGAGCTAGGAAATTCCTATGTAAAATTGAATAAAACAGATCAGGCGATGGCTGCTTATGATGAAGTAGTTAACAATTACAGCATGAGTTCCTTGGTGTCAAAATCTCTACTCAAACAGGGGCTGGTCTATTTTAATGCTGACAAAAACGATGAGGCACTTGATAAATATAAAGCCGTAGTGAGTAAATATCCGGGAACGGATGAGGCCACAGAAGCCATTGCCAATGCCAAACAAATATATGTTTTGCAAGGACGTGTGGATGAATATGAACGCTTTATTAGAAATGTCGATTTTGTAAATGTAACGGATGAGGAAATCGAAAACACAATGTTTTCTTCAGCGGAACAGTTTTATTTGACAAATAATCTTGAAAAAGCTATTGAATCTCTTGAAAAATACCTTGAACGATTCCCTAACGGAGCAAGTGCACTTCATGCGAATTTTTTTCTTGCAGATTCCTACAATAAGACAGGTCAAAAAGAGAAAGCGGTTCCTTATTATCAATTCATACTTGATAAAGATAAAAATCAATATACAGAAAAGTCGCTGGTTAATGTAGCCTATTTTTATCTTGATCAGGAAAATTGGGAACAGGCAATTTCAGTACTTACCCGTTTGGAAAAAGAGGCAGAAACAGAGCAGAACATCATATTTGCGCAAAGCAACCTTATGAAAGGTAATTATGCCTTGAAAAATTTTGAAACAGCCGTACAATACGCTGAAACAGTTTCTCAGCGCCCCAAATTAGAGCCAAAAATTATCTCAGATGCTCAAATCATTATCGCTCGTTCCGCTTTTGAAACTGGCGATTTCCTGAAAGCACAGGATGCTTTTAAACTTGTTGAAGAAACGGCCACGGGCGAATTAAAAGCTGAAGCGATCTATTTCGATGCCTTCTTTAAGCATGACGAAGGAAATTATAAATTGTCCAATATTTCGGTCCAAAAATTAGCTTCAGATTTTTCTCCCTACAGGTACTGGGGCGGCAAGGGATTGGTCATCATGGCAAAGAATTTTTACGAACTTGAAGATGCCTATCAGGCCACTTATATTCTTGAAAGCGTGGTTCAGAAATTTTCAGACTTTGAAGATCTTGTTGAAGAAGCGAGATTAGAATTGAATAAGATTAAAACAAAGGAATCGAAAACCAATTCGTCTGTTATAATTGAAAATGAATAAGTAAAATGGGAAAAGAACGAATGAATAGAAACATCATATTCCTTATCCTTTTAATGGTAAGTGGGATGGCCTTTTCTCAAAAAAAGAAAAAAGACAGGATCACTACAGAAGAAATCAATGTGGTAAAACCATTTTCACCAACAGTTTCCGAGGCCTTTAAGATCAATGTTGAACCTGAGATTGACAGCGTTGATCTTGGCGAAAAAAAGGAAATCAACTACTCCATCAATTCTGTCCCGGTCGCCTCCACTTTTACTCCGGCAAAAGGCAAGGCAAAAACGCTTCAAAGAGTCCCTAAGGAAAGGTTTTATAACAACTTTATCTCCGCAGGGTATGGAAATTACAGCACCCCTATTATTGAGATATTCGCTCATAGTAATTCTTCAAATTATAATGATTTTGGTGGCTTTTTTAATTATCATTCTTCAGGGGGAGGCATTGACGGCATTGTTTTAAATGATGATTTTAAAGATCTTGATATAGACCTCTATTACAAACAGTCAGAAAGAACCTTTGACTGGAAAGTTCAGGGAGGGATGGACTATCTCTCCAACAACTGGTATGGCCTCTCTGACGAGATTGTATATACTGAAATCGCGATCAATTCAATTGAAGAAAGGCAATCTTACACGAATCTCTACTTAAAAGGTGACATTGAATTTACAGATGCGCTGATCCATAAAGGTGACGTGGCATTTAGTCGATTTTCTGACAAATTTAAAAGTGGGGAAAATCATTTTGAAATCAACTCCGTGATCGATTTTCCCATTGGTCAGGAATTAATGTATTCCGAAATCAGTCTTGAATTATTAAATGGAAAATTTGAAAATGATTTTTTCCAAACGGAAAAACTCAACTATACCTATTTCAATATTGGATTCAGCCCTAACTTTGAGGTCCTTCGAGATAATCTAACGGTTAATCTTGGGGCCAGACTTTATTATAGCATTACTAATAATTTTGAGGGAAGTAAATTCTATTTCTATCCAAATATAACGGCTTCCTATAATATTAGTGAGGAGGCTTTGATTGCTTATGCGGGAGTGGTTGGTGATTTACAACAAAACAATTATAAAAACTTCGTTAAAGAAAACCCATTTGTATCACCCACACTTTATATTCAGCGAACCAATCAACAGTATAATGCCTATGCCGGGATCAAAGGCCTTTTGAATTCTAAAATCCGATTCAACCTTAAAGCAGCCTATATCAATGAAAAAAACAAAGCTCTCTACAAATTAAATCCTTCCCTGACAGATGGGAGCAACGAGGTAGACAAGGGATATGAAGCCGCTAACTCTTTTCAAGTGGTTTATGATGATGTAAATACCATCCATTTTAATGGAGAAATAATTTTTGATCTTTTCAAAGAATTTAAGTTTGGGGGAAACATAGAGTTTAACTCTTATAGCTTAGATTCTGAAACAGATGCCTGGAATTTACCCTTGATTAAATCTACACTGCTGGCCAAATACACGAGAAAAAAATGGAGTGCCGGAGCCGATTTATTTTTTGCCAGCGAGAGGAAGGATGAATTATCCATCATTCCATCTTCAAGTACTATCGTCACGAATTCATCTTATTTTGATGTGAATCTTAACGGAGTTTATCACGTCAATGATAAATTCGATGTTTTTGTAAACTTCAACAATCTACTAAGTCAAAATTATCAGGTATATACTAATTTCAAGGTCCAGGGACTACAATTTTTTGCCGGGGCTAAGTATAAATTTGATTTTTAATCAACTAGTTGTACATTTTTTTATAATAATCCTGATAGTTTCCAGAGGTTACATTCTCTAACCATTGATCATTCGCTAAATACCAG
>CAJQNF010000129.1 GCA_905479625.1 uncultured Flavobacteriaceae bacterium
ATCTCAGCAGCATTAGGCCCAAAAGAATTCTGAAAAGATTCCATCGATTCAAAATACAAATTACCCATGGCTTCATAAGGTGCTTTTTCTCCGGGAGCTGCTCCACCTAGTCCTTTTTCAATGGTAGCACCTTTAATGGCATCTCCAAGCAATCCACCCAACAATGCGACATGCTTGCTGGCATAGTAATCCATATTAAAATGCTTTCCCTCTCCAGAAGGATATAATACTGATACTTTTATTGAACCTTTTTTCATGATAGATCTATTTTAGTTAATGATTTAATATATTTTAAAACACTCATTGGATGATTTTAGGAACTCAATCCAATCTGTTTTAACTTTTACACTTGCATATGAAGTAGGGTTAAAACTTATCCGTAAGATACAAAATATTGCTGTATATCAGTAGCTTACAAAAGAAGTGGTGGTTTTGATTAATTTGGACTGAGGGGCTGACTTAAGTCAGCCCCTCACTTAAGCCAGTCCCTCACTTGTTTGGATGTTCAACCTTACCGATGTAAATCGTATCACATTTGGCGATCCCTATATTTCGAAAAAAATTCTTGACAGGGCCTAAAAAAGTTTTAAGCAATTTAACTTTTCCATATTCAGGATTCAAAGCCTTACCATAGATACGCTGCCCTACTAAATCACAACCGCGTTTGTCTAAAACAGAAATTTTAAAGTCCAAGCTGTCGTTTTGTATGTTGTACCAGCCATCAGTAGCAACGAGATTGTTATTGGTACTTAGAGCCACATCCTGCGTGGCCAAAATCCCATTCTCCATTTTCCATTCAGCGAGAAAGTGTTTTATCTGAGTTGAATCTCCTGCTTTTGTGAAAGCAAGTCGGGCAAAATCAGCGCCTTTAGTAACTGCTATACCAGCTGGGCCTGCAAACATAACAGCACCAACATCGGCCAAATTAAACTTCTGACTTCTTTTAAATTTCTCAATGACATCATCAAGGTCGATTCCGTAGATCTTCAGATCTCTTCCTTCGAGTGTGAATCCTGCTTCCAGGGCCTGAAAAAAGGGTTTCTTTGAATTTGCATTCCAATGCAGGTCAGTCTTAAAATCTCCCTGACCCATGAGCTCTATTGTTTTATTGTCATTAATGGTATCGGCCTCTTCAACAAAAAGTGTGGCAAGATTTACTCCGTCATCACCCGAGCTCATCTGAAAATTCATAGATGATTTATCGGAATAGTCGTAATCATAATCAAAACGGTAAGGTTCATCCCCAATATACAACTGATTTCCCTTAACTTTAACTCTATCCTTACCTATATCAACAACGTATGACGTGGAAAGTTGAATAGGAAGTCCATTGATCATTAAAGCTTCCGTTTCCGTAAAATGTATCGAATCCAAATCAATGTCTGCCACGCCTTGGATAAGATCATTTTCCAACTCAAAAGTTCCTTTGACCCGCTTTAAATTAAAAGGCAATTGAACCTTAGTTGGAAGATCCAAGATCACAACCTGAGAATCCTCTATAAGAATGTTATTGATATATATTGATAAATCTATGGAATCAGTTTCTTTGACATTTGGGTTTATCTGTTGAAATCCTTCTGAGATGACCATATTTTCCAAACTGTCACGCTCAATAAAAAGTTGTGCCTCATTAATATAAACATTGTCAATTTCAATTTTTTTAGAAAAAACATCGCTAAGATCGGCATTAAGCCTTACTGTTTTAACCTCCAAAATAAGTTCTCCGTTGGTCTTCGGTCCGGATGGAGCATGAAACTTCAATCCATTGACTGAAACCTGTAGATTGGGATAACTATAAATAGATCCCAAAGAAATACTTCTTACCGAAAAGTCACCTTTTAATTCCTTATTTACTGCGGTTAAAAGATCTTTGCTGATATCATTCTTCTTTATATTCAGATATACCAATAACGATCCTAAAACAATAAGAAGAAAAATGAATAAAACAATTGAAATTCGAAAAAGAAAAGTGACAACTTTTGGTCTTTTACTTTGCTCTTCAATCACAGTCATTATAATTAAACTTTATGATCAGCCTCGCTGATAGATCTATCGGTAAAGTTAGACATAAACTCTTTCATAATGACTTATGATGAGTTTAAAACAGTTTTTTTACGAACCAACTGGTGGAGCGGCCGCAGGTACAATATTTTCAACGGGTTTTATAGATTTTAGAAAAGCAAAAATCGCTTTTAACTCATCATCTGTCATATGTGAAAAGCTTTCCCATGGCATTGGAGGCAGCAAGGTTCTTGATTCGGCAAGTCCTTTAAACTTCCCTTCCCGCATTGCTAAAAAGAATTGTTCTTCTGACCAGGTCCCAATTCCTGTTTCATGAGGTGTAAGATTACCTGCATAAGAAATACCCCAGGGACCAGCCCATTCGGTTAGATCTCCTGTCACGGTTAACCCTTTACTTTCAATTTCTTTTCGGTCTATATCTAAACCAGGTCTTTCAGAAGGCCGACCAGAAAGCATTAAATCAAGATCCAAAACGGGCCCTCTTTCTGTCATTTTCTTCGGCGTATGACATACATTACAATCTAAAATTGTAACTAAATGTTCTCCCCATTCAACTTGGCTGTCAAAACTACCATATTGATTTGTTTCATTGATTGCTGTTGCAACTGGAACCATATCCTGCTTAGTGGCATTTTTATTTTCACAACTCGCTAAACAAATGATTATAAATGTTATTGAACATAAAAGGTTTAAATATTTCATAATTTAGAATTTAATAGGTTTGATCATATCAATGAATATGATATAAATAAACAACATCCTAAATTCAGAATCAACTCGAATGGGACGAAAGCCCTTATTTATTGTCCTAAAGTGTCGTATTAATTTTCGAAGTTTAAAATGAACATCAAAAAAGGAACTACTTCAAGTAATCCCTTTTGATTCAATTTTAAGTTTTTAAAAGATTCATTGATGATCATTTTTTCAAATTGAAAGGGGATTCAATCAAAGAAGATCTCATTGGACAGTTTGGGATATCAGTTTGAGATACTTTCCAAATCTAACATAAAAGAATAAACCAAAGCTTCTCTTTTATAGCGTTCAAATCTTCCCGAAGCACCACCATGACCCACATCCATGTTGCAATCCAACAATAATAAATTATCATCAGTTTTTAATTCCCGTAACTTCGCAATCCACTTGGCTGGCTCCCAATATTGTACCTGACTATCCCAGTATCCTGTTGTTATCAACATATTTGGATAGGCCTTTGCCTCAACATTGTCGTAAGGGGAATAGGATTTCATATAATCATAATACTCCTTAATTTTCGGGTTACCCCATTCGTCAAATTCAAAAGTTGTCAACGGTATCGTTTCATCCAGCATTGTTGAAATTACATCCACAAATGGAACAGCAGCAATGATGCCATTCCAAAGCTCCGGTTTCATATTTGCAATTGCCCCCATCAGTAAGCCACCGGCAGAACCTCCATAGGCATATAAGTGATCTGAACTTGTAAAACCTTGTTCAACTAAAAATTCTCCCGCATTGATAAAGTCTGTGAAAGTATTTTTTTTGTTTAAAAGTTTTCCTTCTTCATACCAATACCTCCCCATTTCCTGACCTCCTCTAATATGCGCTATGGCATATACAAATCCACGATCCAAAAGGCTCAACCTACTAGATGAAAAATATGGTTCCGAACTACTTCCATAAGATCCGTATGAATATAAGAGCAGAGGTGTATTTTCATTTTTTTCTATGCCTTTTTTATAAACAATTGAAATTGGAATTTTTGTTCCATCGTTTGCTGTAGCAAAGATTCGCTCTGAAAGATAATTTGAAGTTGAAAATTCAGGATCAAGAACCTCCTCTTGTTTTAATAAAACTTGCTCTTTAGTATCCATGTGATACTCAAAGGTACTATTCGGAGTTGTTAAGGAAGTGTAGCCATATCTCAATACTTTTGTATCAAAGTCTAAATTAGAGGTTGTATAAGCCACATAAGCCGGATCATTAAATTCAAGATAATACTCTTCACCATTCCATGGTTTTACTCTTAAAGCCATAAGACCATTGACTCTTTCCGATACTACCAGGTAATTTTTAAAAAGATCAACTCCTTCTAGAAAACGCTCTTCACTATGCGGAATAACATCTGTCCAGTTCTCCTTTGTTGTAGCAGAAACCGGTGTTTTTACCAAGCGAAAATTATCCGCATCTAAATTTGTTCGAATATAAAAATGATCATTATAATGTGAAACATCATATTCCAAATCTTTTTCTCTTGGTTGAATAACAGTCCAGTCGCCATCCGGATTATTGGCATCCAAATAATGAAATTCGGTAGAAAGCGTTTGAGAATTCCAAATAAATAAATATTTCTTTGATTTTGATTTATAAATGCCACAGCTAAAGGTTTCATCCTTTTCCTCATATACCAAAACATCTTCTGACTGGGATGTACCTAATACATGTTTATATATCTTGTTGGAACGCAGCGTTTCAGGATCTTTAGTAGTATAAAACACAGTCTTATTGTCATTTGCCCAGGTTGTTCCTCCTGTTGTGTTTTCAAGTTTATCAGACAATAATTCACCACTTTCCAAATTCTTGAAACATATCGTATACCGCCTTCTGGACACAGTATCAATACCATAAGTTAATAACTTATTGTCCGGGCTTACCGAACGGCTTCCAAAACCAAAATAGGAATAACCTTCTGCCATTTCAGGACCATTTAGCATAATCTCCTCCATATCACTTCCGATCTTTTTTCTACAATATAATCTGTAATCGCCACCTTCTTCAAATCTGGAATAATATGAATAACCATTATCATTGACTGGAACCGATTGATCATCTTTCTTTATCCTTCCGACGATTTCATCGTAAATCGTTTTTTGCAAGCCTTCGGTATGAGCCATCGTTTCTTTTAAATAGTCATTCTCAGCATTCAAATAGTCAAGGACATCATTGGTTTGTTCATCTGGTGCTTCAGCATTTTTTTGCTTATCACTCAAACGCATCCAAAAATAATTATCAATTCGGGTATCATTATGAATTGTTAATGCCTCTGGTAATTTTTTAGCAATTGGTCCTTTGGTCACTATTTTTTCTGTATTCTCTTGATCTGTTTTACAAGAAATTAAAAAAAAGAGTAAGGCTATTAAAGCATAGGTAATCGATTTCATAATTTAGAATTTAAAAAATTGTGGGGTTTAGTAAAAAATAAATATACAAATAAACTCTATTACAAGTTCAGAATCTATCAAACATGGACCATTCTATGTTATTAAGGTCAGAAAGTGCTGTATTCGTTATCACAAGCAATAATATCTTAGACCGATTATTCTGAAAGTAGAAAGGCGTAAATATGGAAAGAAACGATCAGCTTTTCAATAAAAAAAGGAATCATGTTAACCTTGATTCCTTTTTGACATATAGTGAGGGGCTGACTTAAGTCAGCCCCTCACTCATTAAATCACAACCTCCACAAACAGACCTTCCTCTGTTTTATTTACAGAAGCCAGCTTATTCTTGGTCAAACCTTTAATGGTCTTGTCCCATTTTTTATTGGATAATCCGGATTGAGTTTTAAGATCTCCCAATTCCATTTTTTCTGCTGTCTGAAGTATTTTTAAGACGGCTTTTTCATCATCATTCAATTCAATGGTTTTGGCAGCTTTTACCTCTGGTTTCATCTGAGGAAAAAACAAGACTTCCTGGATCGAAGCATTATTAGTCAGAAACATCACCAATCTGTCAATACCGATTCCAATACCTGAAGTGGGGGGCATACCATATTCCAAGGCCCTGACAAAATCCATATCAATAAACATAGCCTCATCATCCCCTTTCTCAGACAAATTCAACTGATCCTGGAATCTTCCCAACTGATCAATAGGATCATTCAGCTCTGAATACGCATTGGCCAATTCCTTTCCATTAACTAACAATTCAAATCTTTCTGTTAACTCAGGATTATCGCGGTGCTCTTTGCATAAAGGACTCATTTCCTTAGGATAGTCTATGATAAAAGTGGGCTGTATATAATGATGTTCGCATTTCTCGCCAAAGAGTTCATCGATCAATTTTCCTTTACCCATCGTCTCATCAGCATCTATTCCAATTTTTCTACAAACATCCCTTAGTTCAACCTCATCCATACCAGCCACATCATATCCTGTATGCTCTTTTATTGCTGATAAAATAGGCACCCTTGCATATGGCGCCTTAAAGTTGATCAGGTTATCCCCTACCTGGGCTTCTGAAGAACCATTGGCATCCAAAGCTACTTTTTCAAGTAATTCCTCTGTCATTTCCATCATCCAATGATAATCTTTATACGCAACGTATAACTCCATCACAGTAAATTCAGGGTTATGCGTACGATCCATACCTTCATTTCTAAAGTCCTTGGCGAACTCATAAACAGCATCGAAACCTCCAACAATGAGTCTTTTGAGATATAACTCATTGGCAATTCTCATATACAGCGGCATATCCAATGCATTGTGATGCGTGATAAACGGTCGAGCCGCTGCACCACCTGGAATAGGTTGTAAAATAGGCGTCTCAACTTCCAAATAACCTTTGTCATTAAAAAACTGACGCATGGAGTTGGTAATCTTTGTTCTTTTGATGAAGGTGTCTTTTACATGATCATTCACCATCAGATCCACATAACGTTGACGGTATCTCATTTCGGCATCACTAAAGGCATCATGGGCATTTCCCTCTGCATCTACCTTTACTATAGGCATTGGTTTTAATGCCTTTGATAAAACCGTAAGTTCTTTCACCATGATAGAAGTCTCTCCTACCTGGGTCTTGAATACAGTTCCTTTAACACCAATAATATCACCAATGTCTAACAGTTTTTTAAACACATCATTGTACATGGTTTTATCTTCACCGGTACAAATTTCATCCCTATTGATATAGATTTGCATCCTGCCACTCCCATCCTTCAGTTCAGCAAACGAAGCCTTGCCCATAATTCTTCTGCTCATGATCCTACCTGCCAATACGAGCTCCTTACCTTCAAGAGATTCAAAATTATTGATCACTTCTTTAACTGTTGAAGTTGTCTTAAACTGCGCCGCAGGGTAAGGATTAATACCCAAATCACGTAATTTCTGTAATGACTCTCTACGAACTATTTCTTGTTCTGATAATTGCATTTGCTATAAGTTTTGAAAAATAGTCGCAAAGATACGGGGATTCAATGATATATTGAATTATTGATATAATGAAATAATGATTTAATGATATAATGTCATGTTAATTCGACATGAAAATGTTTTCTAGTAATAGAAAATTGTAACGAAAAGGAAATAATAGCGTCATGTAATCAAAATAAATTAACGAATTTTGCAACCTTAAACAATTATTAAATATGAGCATTTGGCGGGTACTATTATCAATCTTATTTCCACCTTTAGCAGTGATTGATAAGGGATGTGGAAGTGTGGTAATCGTTTTTATCCTAACTCTTTGTGCCTGGATCCCGGGTGTGATTGCTGCCTTGATCATATTGAATAATCCTAAATACGGCTGATGAATCAGGTTGTTTTTAAAGATCTTGGATTAAAGGACTATAAGGAAGCATGGGACTATCAAAATGAACTCTTTCAGGGCATTATCGATATCAAGCTTGCCAATAGAAAAAGTGAAATTAAGCAAAAAAGTCCTCATTATTTTTTATTTACAGAACATCCACCCGTTTATACCTTGGGTAAAAGCGGTGATTTATCAAACCTTCTTCTCAACGAAGAACAATTAAAAAAGAAAGGGATTTCTTTTTTTAAGTCCAATCGAGGCGGCGACATTACTTTTCACGGGCCTGAGCAAATTGTAGGCTATCCCATCATTGACCTGGAAGCATTTAAGCCTGACATCAGATGGTATATGCGCAGTTTGGAGGAAGTCATTATTCTTACCATAGCCAACTACGGACTTAAAGGAGTTCGAAGCGAAGGTGAAACCGGAGTCTGGCTGGATGTGGGCACTCCTTTTGCCAGAAAAATTTGTGCTCTTGGAGTCAGGACTTCAAGATGGGTAACCATGCATGGGTTTGCCCTAAATGTTAATACGAATCTGGGTTATTTTGATCATATAATTCCTTGTGGAATAAGGGGAAAGGCAGTAACTTCAATAGAAGCAGAACTCAATAGAAAAGTTCCTATTCAGGAAGTAAAGGCGCTTATTCTGGAAAACTTCGAAAAAGTCTTTGAAGCCAAGCTATGTAATGAAAATCAGTAATACTTGACAAAATTAACTTGTCTCTTCATTAAAATACACCTTATAAAATTTCATTTTCTTTTCTTCATCATAACCTAGTTCAAGGAATTCTGAAGAAGCATCAGGAGCTTCAACATCCAGTTTGATCTGAATATTTGTATCAAGTTTAATCTCTGTCTTTATTTTTTGTTTTTGCTTTTTCAGCACAGCCTCTGAAACATGAAATTGGTTTCTGATCAGTATTTCTTTATCAGATTCAAAAAGTTTTTTATAATCATCGAATAAATTCTTTTGATCTTCATCTTCAAAAACTTCTTCCTTAAAATCGTGAATATTCACAGTTTCGTTCTCCTTAAGATAATCCACTGTCTTGGCTAAAAAATGGCTTTTCTCCTGGGTGCTGTAATCAACTTTTAGAACTTCATCTGAAAAATCTTTACACATTTCTATATAAGACTGTGTATGGTTGTTCTTATCATCAGCGAATTTTATATTCAAAAAATTCTTAATCCAGTATTGGGCATCATAATTATTATTATCAACACTTAAGACCACCATTCCTTCGTCATCCTGATAGTTGACAATTAAGCAACCCTTATCGATTTTTTTCGTACTGATCCCTTTTTGCACCACGACATCCAAACTATTTCCTTCCATATAAGTCTGGAAGTAATTGGTTTTGCTTTCAATTTTAAAAATACCCAATGCATTTGTATGCACCTCGTTATACTCAATGTCATCAAAAAGCGCAATGATAACATCTCCGGTTTTAATCTGCGCCGAATTGGATTGCTCAAAAAGATGTAAAAGAATATTCTTAGATGCTTCCAAAAAGAAATCTTCCTCTTTGAACAAACGTTGAGAATAACTATTGATCTCATTCAGATTAATATCCGCGTGGTGATTAAACCTAAAACTTTCAGTAAGGTTCCCAAACGGCTTCAAAAGATAAGGCAGCATCAAATTATAACTATCTTCATCAAAAACTACAGGAGCTTCAGAAAAAACATTTCGGGTATCGTTAAATTTGTTCCCTATTTTATGAATGATAAGTTTTGGAATACTCGCCTTGGTTCTTTTGATCATTTTCTCATTTTTAAGAAGATGCAATTATACGATTTTCACACAATTATCAGAACTACAATGCATAAAAAATCTCACACACATTAAACCGAAAATAGTTTTACTTGTCTGTGAGATCAGGTTTGAGTAGATAACTTAAAGTTAGAAATTATTTTTCAAATTTCACCAACTCTTACCTACTATTTTTCAACGGTTGGCATCAGGGCGCTGATACTCTTTTTACTGATAAAACCTACTCGACCCTTACTAGAATTTCTTTTTTGTCAATATCTCCATCTTCTTCCCAAGGCCGCTTATAGATCATGATCAACTTTTGCTCGCCTTTGCTTTTTGCTTTAAATTCCCAAATTTCATTTCCTCCTGAGCCCGTTATTGCTTTATCTGACAAGACATAATCCATATACACAGAGTCAACAATAGATTTTTTCGTTTTGTTTTCCCATTGCCAGCTGTAACCGGTTGAATGATTTGCCTTTAAAATTACTTTAAAAACTTCTCCTTGACGGACCTTTATCACCCTGCTTTGAAAAGACAAGAAGCAAATACATATGATCCCCAATACAACATATTTTTTCATTTTCATTCTGTTTGATCATCTCAAATATACCTAATTGGGTACTTCTATTTCAATTGAACGATCTCTATACATCCAGTTTTAACTGATCAGGCAACAATTTAAAACTAATTCTGTGATGTAAACAGGCACCAAATTCTTTGATGGCCCGTCGATGTTCTTTAGTCGGATAACCTTTATTCCTTGCCCAATTATACACAGGGTAGTCCTTATGAATTTTCTCCATATAATCATCTCTGTAGGTCTTGGCAAGTACAGAGGCTGCCGCTATATTTTGATATTTTCCATCCCCTTTGATGATAGTTTTGTGAGGAATATCTCCGTACTCCTTAAACCTGTTTCCGTCAACTATGATAAACTCCGGAATGAGACTCATGGCTTTAATTGATTTATGCATGGCCAAAATAGAGGCGTTAAGTATGTTTATCTCATCTATTTCCTCCTGAAAAACATAGGCTACCCCATAGGCCAAGGCTTCCTTTTCGATAATTGGTCGTAACAATTGCCGTTTTTTTTCAGACAACTGCTTAGAATCATTTAAGTACTCATGCTTGAAATCAACCGGTAGAATTACGGCAGCAGCTACCACAGGACCTGATAGACAGCCTCTTCCGGCCTCATCTGTTCCTGCTTCAAAATGATACGATGAATACTTTAATTCAAGCATAATTAGGATCTTTTCAAAAATAAGAAACCCTGAACAAATTGAATGAAATAATATGCTCAAAAATTTTACCTTTGTCATCAATTAAAATTATCCATGCTAAGGAAACTCTCCATTTTAATTTTATTGTTTATTTCCGCTATTGGCTGGGCCCAGATTAGTGATGGTCAGCTCAATACTATAGACAATCGATACATCGATGAATATGGAGATACCGCCAAGATTTATACCAAGGAAGTCGAGATCGAATTAAGTGACAAAACTTACTATAACGATTATAAGATCATTGACTACAAAATGGATACTACCTATATTGACACTACGCTCAATATAAAGAAATACTATAAATTCAATCTTGAAAGAAAAGATAATTTAGAGCTCATGTCATTCCATAACCCTGGACAAGCCTATAATTCACTCGCCTATACTTTTAATGACAACAACAGCACCTATCCCGAAACCGGAGCAAGGGCACAGCATTTTAATTATTTTGAGGTTGAAGACATCAAATACTACAGTGTCCCAACGCCTTCAACTGAACTGATGTGGTCAACAGTCTTGGAACAAGGACATCTTCTTGATGCCATGTTTTCTTTTAATCTTTCAGAGCAATTCAATGCTTC
This sequence comes from uncultured Flavobacteriaceae bacterium, assembly GCA_905479625.1. Classification (GTDB taxonomy): domain Bacteria; phylum Bacteroidota; class Bacteroidia; order Flavobacteriales; family Flavobacteriaceae; genus Lutimonas. Next base: position 11,156 of record CAJQNF010000129.1, read on the forward strand.
TTTAAGTTTTAAGAGCCTGCGTTCACTCGGTAAATACAGACATTCTTTGAGTGACCATGGTGCTGCCCGAATCACAATGAGTTATCATACAAAAAATAAAAAATATTTCATTAGAGGTCACTTGGTTGCCCAAGACTTGAATAACGACCAGAATGGGGGATTGACTGATGAATCTCTTTTCTATTTTGAAGCTGCCGATCCAAATTTTAAGGACAGGGCGAGAATGGAGACCAATTTTTCGGATGCAAAAAATTCTATAAGGGGGAATCGTTACTATTTTGACCAATTTTTCATCCTTTGGGATAAAAAGGACAGTCTAAAAACCATTCCTTCAGATCTCAAAATAGGCCATCAATTCAACTTTGAAGGAAAGCATTATGAATACGAGCAAGACGCTGCAAATGCTATGTTTGGCCCGGCTTTTACGAATGACATCCGTGACCACGCTCAATTTTCAAAATTATATAACGAAGCCTATCTTTCTTTAAACTCACCAATTACTTTGGGAGAAGTAAGGTTTAAAGTAAACAATTACTTATACAATCATAGTTATAAAAGTATCGTTATTTCAGAAGATGGTGTTATAGATTCTAAACTTGAGGGTAACAGTTTTGCAATTGGGGGAGAATGGCACACGAAATTTAAAAAATTTAATCTGGACGTTGATGCTTCACAAATTATCTCCGGAAATCTGACGGGTCATGCCTATTCGGCGATGGCAAGTTTTAAAGGAGATTATTCCATTGATCCAATATCTTTAAAATCAATTAATTCTTTTAAAGCCAGCGCCAGAATTTTTAGCAACAGCAAAGCCCCTAATTTTAATTTTTTATTAAACCAAAGTGATTATAAATATTACAACTGGCAAAATGACTACAAAAACGAGGAAATTAATGGCCTAGGCGTTGTTTTTGACTCTGAAAAATGGATATATGCCGCTGCTAATATTACCAATATAGATAATTATACCTATTTTGATCGTGACGAAAACACCGGTCAAACAAGGCCCATGCAGGCCACAGAAAGCGTCAATTATTTTAAGATCAAATTGAGTAAGGAAATTCGATTTGGAAATTTCAGGCTTGATAATCAATTCATTTATCAAAAAGTGGCCAACGGAGAAGATGTTTTGCGAGTTCCTGATTTTATAACCCGAAACACCTTCTATTACGCCAATTATATCTTCAAAGGCAAACCCATGTATTTAGAAGCGGGCGTTACTTTTAACTATTTCAGCAAGTACCTCATGAACAGTTATAATCCGTTGATTGCAGAATTTTATCTACAAGATGACAGGGAATATGGAGGGTTTCCCCTTTTCGATTTCTTTGTCAACTTCAAAGTTAAAACCATGAGGGTCTTTTTTAAATTGGAACATTTCAATTCGGGCTTTAGTGATAACAATTATTATTCGGCTCCAACCTACCCTTATAGAGATTTTGTGATCAGATTTGGTCTGGTTTGGAATTTCTTTATTTAAACCGCAAAGGAAGCGGACAATTCTCAATACAGGCTATATATAGAGTGCTCATATGCAAAAAGAATTTCAAATACAAGTTACACCTGAAACTGCTCAGGATCAGGAGCAACTCAAAACCTATATATCCCGTGAATTTAATCATGCAAAAAATGACATCATTCATATTGATATTTTAAAGCGGTCTATCGATGCGCGTCAAAAATCAATAAAGATCAATCTTAAAGTAAATATTTTCCTTAACGAAACACCTGCTAAGAAAGCGATCGACGTTCCTGGCTATACAGATGTTAGCGATTCACAGGAAGTCATTGTTATTGGTGCCGGTCCTGCCGGATTATTTGCTGCCTTAAAACTTATTGAAAAAGGATTAAAGCCCATCGTTCTTGAACGGGGTAAAGACGTAAGAGACAGAAGACGTGATTTAGCGGCTATTACCAAGCATCATCTGGTCAATGAAGACTCAAATTATTGTTTTGGTGAAGGAGGTGCCGGAACCTATTCTGATGGAAAGTTATACACCCGATCAAAAAAAAGAGGTGATGTCAATAAAATTCTCAATTTACTCATTGCTCATGGAGCCAATGAGGATATTGGAATCAATGCACACCCCCATATTGGGACCAATAAATTACCAAAGATCATTCAGGCCATCAGAGAGACTATTCTTCAATATGGCGGAGAGATTCTTTTCAATACCAGAGTGGTAGATATTCTTATTAAGAATAATGAAATAGAAGGTATTGAAACAAAATCAGGTCAAGTCATTCACGCTAAAAAAGTAATTTTGGCTACCGGTCATTCGGCCCGGGATATTTTTGAACTGTTACACAAAAAAGGAATTCATATCGAGGCAAAACCATTTGCATTGGGAGTTCGAGTGGAACATTCTCAGAAATTAATCGACCAAATACAATACCATTGTACAACAAGAGGTGAATTTCTGCCGCCCGCCCCATATAGTATTGTGAAGCAGGTTAACAATAGAGGAGTATATTCATTTTGCATGTGCCCAGGTGGCGTTATTGCTCCATGTGCCACGGCACCAGGTGAGGTTGTTACCAACGGATGGTCACCCAGCAAAAGGGATCAACCGACTTCAAATTCAGGCATTGTGGTTTCTTTGGATCTAAAAGATTTTGAGCCTTATCAAAAATTCGGTCCCTTAAGAGGACTTGAATTTCAAAAGAACATTGAACAAAACGCATGGAGAATGGGAGGTGAAACGCAAAAGGTCCCGGCTCAAAGACTCGTCGATTTTACCAAAGGAATTCTTTCAAATGATATCCCAAAAACCTCGTACCAACCAGGAACAACGAGTGTTGAACTTGGGTCATTATTGCCCAAGTTCATTCATAAGACACTGCAGGAAGGCTTTAAATTATTTGATCAATCCATGAAGGGTTATCTGACCAATGAAGCCGTAGTTCACGCTCCGGAATCCAGGACTTCTTCTCCAGTTAGAATCCCAAGAGATCCCAAAACTCTGGAACACGTTCAGGTCAAAGGACTTTATCCTTGCGGCGAAGGAGCAGGTTATGCCGGTGGCATCATCTCAGCCGCGATTGATGGAGAAAAATGTGCTGAACAAGTGAAGGTTTCACTTGTGAGGTGATCGGAGGTGAGGTGATGGGAAGTCAGCCCTTGACTTAAGTGAGGGGGTGACTTAAGTGAGCCCCTGACTTAAGCGAAACCCTCACTTAACTACTTGGAATTCAATTCTTTTATTTTGATATGTAAACCCGCGAACAAAAGTGTCATAAAAGGGCTCAACCAATTGAATATGGCATATATAAAATAGTCATATACACTAACACCTAATACACCTGATTGATAGGCTCCGCAAGTATTCCAAGGAACCAAAACAGAAGTTACCGTTCCTGAATCTTCCAGGGTACGACTCAAGTTTTCAGGAGCAAGATTCTTATCCTCAAACGCCTTTTTAAACATTTTTCCGGGTACAACAATAGCGAGATATTGATCAGAAGCGGTCACATTTAAAGCCAGACAAGTAGCAACTGTACTCGCAAATAAACCAAATACTGTGTGTGCCATTTTTAAAAGAGCCGCACTTATTGTTGACAAGGCCCCAATAGCATCCATAACACCACCAAATACCATGGCACAAATAATGAGCCATATGGTACCCAGCATCCCATTCATTCCCCCGGATGAAAAGAGGTCATTTAATTCAATACTACTTGTTTCAATGGCAGTTTCAACGGTAATAGCATTCATAATACCCTGATAAGCCGACCTGAAATTCAATTCTTCGGCTCCCGCGACTTTCATCACGATATCCGGTTGGAATACGATGGCAAAAACACCCCCCAGTAAAGTCCCTATCAGAAGCGCAATAAGCGGTTGTGTTTTTCTTACAATAAGCAAGATCACAGCCAATGGAACCAGAAACAACCATCCATTGATATGAAAAGATTCTTGGATAGAACTGAGAATCAACTCCGTGTCAGCAGTACCGGTAGTTTCAAAAGTAAATCCTAATATGACAAAGACCACTAAAGTAACCAGAATCGTCGGAACTGTGGTAAAAGCCATATAACGTATATGGGTAAAAAGATCGGTGCCGGCCATCGCTGGTGCCAAGTTGGTGGTATCAGATAAAGGAGACATTTTATCCCCAAAATAGGCCCCTGAAAGTACGGCTCCAGCCACCATTCCTAATGGAATACCTAATGCTCCCCCAATACCGATCAATGCAATACCAACGGTGGCAGAAGTGGTCCAGGAACTTCCTGTAGCGATAGAGATGACTGCGCAAATAACAACAGTAGCAGGTAAAAATATAGTCGGGTTTAATAATTTCAATCCATAAAATATCATCGTTGGAATGACTCCACTGATCAGCCATGTTCCAGCCAAAGCTCCTACAAACAACAGAATCAACAAGGCACCAGTCGTAGATTTAATATTATTGGCGACCTCCTCAATCATTTTCTTATAAGTGACTTTATTAAAAAAACCCACAATGGCAGCAACGGCCCCTCCCAATAAAAGGATAAATTGATTGGATCCGCTTAAGGCATCATCGCCATAAACAAAAACGTTATAAGCGAGCATCCCGATAAGCGCAAAAACAGGAATTAAGGCTTCATAAATATTCAGTTCTTTATTCCTAATTATCTTGTTGTCCATAAAAAAAATCAATTGATTTTGTAATGTTACACAAAAACTATGACTTTAAGAAATACAACAAACTTCTCTATTTTCAGAAATGAACTCCTTAAAACAATCAACAATGAAAAAATCAATTCCTGATTTGCGAGATAAAGGTCATAACACTCCCAGATACAGACCTTTCTAATCATTTTTTGAGAAAATAGATGCGCCCATTCAAGAAATCAAACAGGTCTTTAATTGGGCTATTTTCATACAATTCACCTTTTTTTTAAGAAATTTCACTTTTTTTTACTTATCCACGCAACCTATTTGACAATTGAGTATCTTAAAAACAAATCCCCCACCCATGAAACTTGAATATTCTATTTTGGAACATTTAAGTGATAACGATAATGGAAAGTTTATCGATATTACTTTCATACAAGATGATCATGTCTCTTTAAGGAAGACATTGGACGAGTTAAAGGGAAGGAATATGATTTTGGTTGATGGCACAAGTGAAAGAGATTTCGAATTATTCGGTATCGGAAATGACAGAAGGAGATCCATCAAGGCCAAAATTAAAATGAATGGAAGAATTTATTTCCATACATTAAGAAGCAGGAATGAAATAAGTGGTTCAAAGGATCGAAAAAAGGATCGATGGAGCCTGAGTTATTTCTTCTAGTTTCTAGTATCAAAACATGACATAACATTTACTCAAGATTAATCTTAGGATTATAAATTAGGGTTTGATAAATCAAACCCTTTTTTGTGCTTCAAATTCTCTGTTTCCACCCTATTCTGTCAATTTATTTTCATCTTACATACAGTTTTCGACCTATCGCATTATATGCTTATATTTGATAAGTAACTTGCGAAGACATGTTTCGCTGTTGCTGATTTGAATCAATTCATTAAACATAGGACTATCATCATGAAAAACTCAACTCTCCTTATCTTGTTTGTCTCATTTTTAACACTCCAAACAGCTGCATTATATTCACAAGAACAGGCAGAAGAAGATCCTTATCTCTGGTTAGAAGAAGTCGAAAGTGAAAAATCACTCGACTGGGTCAAAGAACAAAACAAGAATTCTGAACAAATTTTGACCTCAAACCCTTTGTATGAGAATCTTCAAAAAAGATACCTTGAAGTTTACAACGACAAAGACAAAATTGCTTACCCTAATATTGTAGGGGATTATGTTTATAATTTATGGCAGGACGAGAAATATGAAAGAGGCCTATGGAGGCGAATGTTGACAAAAGACTACCTAAAAAACAATTCCAATTGGGAGACTTTGATCGATCTGGATGCCTTATCAGAAAAAGAAGGTAAGAAATGGGTTTATGCCGGTGCTACGTTTTTAGAACCTGCTAATGACATCTGCATAGTGGCTCTATCAGATGGTGGAACTGATCAAGATGAATTGCGAGAATTTAACGTGAAAAGCAAAAAATTTGTGGCTAATGGAATTACTTTTCCTTCAAGCAAAGGAGGTGTGTCCTGGATTAATAAAAACAAAGTGCTTGTTGCCCGTGATTTTGGCGAAGGAAGCATGACAACATCAGGGTATCCAAGTCAAATTAAATTAATGGATCGAAACGGCTCCATGGATGAAGCGAAGTTGATTTTCAAAACTGACACGACCAATCTTGGTGCCTTTCCTGCTTCATTTTATGACAACAATAAACAGTACATTTTCATTTACGAAGCCATTTCATTTTATGAAAGTAACCTGTTTTTTTTAGTGGATAACCAACTTAAACAAATAACTTACCCCAAAGATGCTGAGTTTGCTGGATTCTATTCCGGTTCATTAATCGTATCTCTGCAATCGGATTGGAACATTAACGATACGGTATATAAAAAAGGAACTTTGTTAAGTATGAACCTTCAAGACAATCTCAATGGAAAGGTAAAAGTCAAAACCATTTATCAACCCAATGACAGATCGAGCTTTGTATCGGTAAGCACTTCTAAAGATTTTATCGTGGTTAACTCCATGGAAAATGTGCAAAATAAACTCTATAAGTACACCTTAAATAATGATGAATGGTCAGCTGAAAAAATAAACGCCCCTGAATTTGGCAGTATCTATTTGACAAGCTCCAACAACCAGACAAATGATTATTTTTTTAGATTCAGCAATTTTATTACCCCTACCACACTTTATCACTCGACAGGAACTGAGATTAAGCCTGTCAAAAAATTAAAAAACTTTTTTAAAACAGATAATTTAGAAGTAAAACAATTTAATGCTACTTCTAAAGATGGAACAAAAATCCCATATTTTATAGTGCACCAGAAAGATCTGCAGTATAATGGTAAGAATCCAACCATGATTTATGCATATGGAGGCTTTAACGCATCTTCACAGCCTAATTATAGCTCCACTATCGGAATAGGATGGCTGGAACAAGGCGGCGTATATGTGCTGGCAAATATAAGAGGCGGCGGAGAGTTTGGACCATCATGGCATCAAGCCGCAATGAAAGAAAAAAGACAAAACGCGTATGATGATTTTTATGCGGTAAGTGAAGAATTAATAGCTAAAAAAATTACCTCCGCTGATCATCTTGGCGCTTTTGGCTGGAGTAACGGAGGATTAATGGCAGGAGTTGTTTTTACGCAGCGTCCTGACCTTTATAAGGCAGTTGTGGTAGGAGCACCACTTCTTGACATGAAACGATATTCAAAACTTTTAGCAGGAGCCAGCTGGATGGGTGAATATGGGAATCCGGATATTCCTGAAGAATGGGCGTATATCAAAAAGTATTCCCCATATCATAATGTATCAAAAGACAAAGAATACCCGGAAGTGTACTTTGTGACTTCAACTAAAGATGACCGAGTACATCCTGGTCATGCCCGTAAAATGGCTGCAAAAATGAAAGATATGGGGCATCCTTATATCTATCATGAAACCATCGAGGGTGGTCATGGCGCAGCTTCCACCAATGCGCAACAAGCTGAGATGTGGTCGAGTATTTATACCTATTTTAATATGAAGCTGAACAACAAACCATTGGATAAAAAATAATTTTTAAACAATGAGAATTCGCATCACGTTTATTTTACTTCTGATTGCAAACTTTTCCTTAGTTGCACAGGACACAGACTATACGACAGAATCAAATATCAAATATTATCAAGATGCTATCAATAAAAGCGATCCATATATTTCCGAGCGCTGTGTTCTTGACATATACTATCCAAAAAACAAACCATCTTTTGCTACAATTGTTTGGTTTCACGGAGGTGGATTAACCGGAGGTCAGAAAGAATTACCAGAGGCTTTAAAGCAAAAAGGCGTTGCAGTTGTCGGTGTGAATTACAGATTATATCCTAGAGTAAAAGCACCAGCCTATATTGAAGATGCAGCCGCTTCAGTGGCCTGGGTATTTAAAAATATCGCTTCCTATGGAGGTGACCCGAATGCCATCTTTGTTTCAGGGCATTCTGCAGGAGGTTATCTGGCCAGCATGGTAGGGCTTGATAAAAAATACCTAAGCAGCCATGATATCGACGCAAATCAAATCGCAGGACTCATCCCATTCAGTGGTCATACGATTACGCATTTTACCGTAAGGGAGGAACGAGGAATAGAAGGAACCAGGCCCATTATTGATGATCTGGCTCCTCTATACCATGTGAGAAGTGACGCTCCACCTCTACTGCTTATCACAGGTGATCGTGAAAAAGAGCTATTGGGACGATATGAAGAAAATGCCTATATGATGCGTATGATGAAGGTCGCAGGACATACAGATACACGTATCATGGAAATGGATGGCTATGGGCATGGCATGACCTATCCTGCATTTCCATTATTATTAACAGAAGTTAAAAGAATTCTGGGCGAAAAGAATTAATTTTAACCCGACTTAAATTGAAATATTCAATTCATTTATTTAAACTGAAGTAATGAAAAATAGCGTTCTACTTCCTGCCCTTTTTCTAGCATTAGCTATCGTCTTAGCGGGTTATTTTATTGGCAACATGCATAAAACAGCTAAAGAATATGACCGTTATGTGCAGGTAAAAGGCTTATCTGAAAGAGAGGTTCAAGCCGATCTTGCCGTATGGCCTATCAATGCTGTACTCACTGGAAATGATTTAAAATCCTTAAAAAACAACATTGAAAATCAAAACAATCAGGTATATCAATTTTTTCTTGATCAGGGATTTAATGATGATGAGCTGACCAAAGGCATGGTGAACATCACAGATGCGAGAAGCAATTTATACAATAACAACAACCAATATGCTGGTTTTAGATATCTTTCAAAATCCGAATTTACGGTCAGAACCAAAGACATTAAAAAATTGCAGAAGGCGCTTAGTGAATCATTAAACCTCATGTCAAAAGGCATAGTACTGGGATCAAAAAACGAATGGCGCCCTATCGAATATATTTTCACAGGACTAAACGAACTCAAACCATCTATGATTGAAGAGGCAACTACAAATGCACGTCAAGTCGCTGAGAAATTTGCCCGGGATTCTGATTCTAAAGTTGGTCCAATCAGAGTGGCTCGACAAGGACAGTTTTCTATCAATGACAGAGACCAGAATACACCGGAAATCAAGATCATTAGAGTGGTCTCAACAATTAATTATCAACTTATAAATTAGAATAGCCTATGCCAGCCTTTGTAATTGTTGAAATCGAAATACATGACCAGGATCTTTATAAATCCTATACCCAACTCACCCCGGCATCGATCGCTTCTTATCAGGGTAAATTTGTGGTTCGGGGAGGAGAGACAAGTGTACTTGAAGGTGACTGGCAGCCAAAACGACTGGTGCTTCTTGAATTTCCTTCCATGGAGATTGCCAATTCCTGGTGGCATTCAGAGGATTATACAAAAGCCCGAGAGATAAGACAACGGGCAGCTACGACCAAAATGATCATCGTTGATGGCGTTTAAATCATATCAATGCCTTGCGGAAAAGTTGGCAATCAAAACTGAAAATACAGCTCTAAACAGATGAAAGTGAAAAAACAAAAAATGTACCAGATCGATGCTTTTTCAGGTGCTGTTTTCGGTGGAAACCCTGCTGCTGTTTGTGTTTTGGAAGCTTGGCTAAGTGATCAACTGATGCAAAATATTGCTGCCGAAAACAATCTTTCAGAAACGGCCTTTACCGTGAAAAGAGGAGCAGGTTACGAAATCAGGTGGTTTACCCCAACAACGGAGGAGGCACTGTGTGGTCATGCCACTCTCGCTGCTGCTCACGTTATTTTTGTATATTTTGAACACCCAACAGATACCATTTCGTTTTATTCACGATATAGCGGCAACCTGTCTGTAACGAAAAATAAAGATTTTTTAACCCTTGACTTTCCACAAGACATCATTACTGAAGTGGAGCCCCCAATGGAAATTGTTGACGCTTTTGAAGAGGCCCCTATACAGATTTATAAAGGAAGAATGGATTACCTGCTCCTTTATAATACACAGGACGATATTGAGCAAAGTAAGCCCAATCTCCATGTCCTGAAAGAATTAAAAGCAAGAGGAGTTATCATTACAGCACCAGGTAAAGAGGTTGATTTTGTCTCAAGATTTTTTGCCCCGGGTTCAGGAGTTGAAGAAGATCCGGTAACGGGCTCAGCCCATACAACCCTCACCCCTTTCTGGAGTAAAAAATTGGGAAAAACAAGGTTATCAGCGCAGCAACTTTCCCAAAGAAAAGGGGAACTAACCTGCGAAATTATTGGGGAAAGAGTAAAAATTACAGGAAAGGCTGTGACCTATCTGATAGGCGATATTTATATATAAAAGAAATACTAACAGAACTTAAAACTATAGGCATTGCATTCGGATTAAAATTGATTTGAATTTAAGGAGCCTTTTAAAAATGTCAAAACTACCAAAAGAACATAGGTTTATCGATCTTTCAGATTATGGGAGACCCATGGCGACAGCTATAGCTAATCTTCTTAAAAACACCAATGCCACCCCAATACATGTAACCCTTGCGTTTGTAGTTTCCGGACTAATAGCCATAGCATGTATGTTGCAGGGTTATTTTTGGGCCGCCGCGTTTTTCTTTATCTTAAAATCTATTCTAGACGCTGCTGACGGAGAACTGGCGAGAATAAAAAAGACGCCATCTTATACAGGGCGTTATCTGGATTCTATATCGGATATCATTTTAAACCTCCTGATCTTATGTGGACTATGGTTTTTAACCGGCACTAGTGTCCTATATACTTTTTTAGCTTTTTTAGGCCTGCAATTACAAGGGACTTTATATAATTATTACTATGTCATTTTGAGAAATAATTTTGACGGGGATAAGACAAGCCGCATTATAGAAAACAAAACGCCCGTTGCCATGGCGGGTGAAAAACAAAAAAATGTAGACCTCTTATTTCGAATTTACAGAATCCTATATGGAAAATTTGATGAGATTATCTATATGCTCGACCCCAAAGCTTCAAAAACCAATTCGTTTCCAAATTGGTTTATGACTGCAGTTTCTACTTTTGGTTTAGGCTTTCAGTTATTGATCATTAGTGTGATGCTTGTTTTAGGATGGAAAGAACTCATTATCCCTTTTTTCATTTTTTATTCCTTATTCATTTTTGTTTTTATTGCGATCAGAAAGATCTGGCTTTCTAAATGATCTGTCTGACAAAAGCACCTGATTGATTAATTTTCGGAAGACCCCGAGGCAACTGTTGAATAATTTCTGGCCTCTTCCATGTTTTCTAAAATCTCACCCCGTAAATTAAGAATGACTTCTTTCTTATCTTTCTTTATAAAAAAATCGAAATGTAAATTCTTTATAAACCTTCTCAGTTCAGCATAATAATAAAGGGTCATATAACCGCTAATAGGCATCAGTATAAAAAGTAACAAGCTATGCCAAAACTCAGTACTTATATGCAACCTGAATAGCCAAATGATGAGCGCATAATATAGAGGAAAAGTAAAAAAACCCGTGATCATTTGCACAGGAGCTTTGTATTCTATATCTAATTTTAAGGATTTAAATATTTTAGCTGTGAGCATATAGGGAACATAATTCGCGCACAACCCAAATACATATATTGGAAAAAGTAATATATATTTTAACAAGTTAATGGCATAAACAAGGAATCCCTTTTTTGGAGAAATCGAGTCTGAGATGACATTGGTTGTTAATCCTTCTTCCTTCAATAATTCAAAAAACAGCAGTAGTTTAGTTTCAGTATCCAGATAGAGATCTAAATTTTCTTTCCGGATAAATTGAAGGGCCTTTGACACCTGATTTCTTACTTCCAATGACTGTTTAGGGTTTAAGTTTAAATCAGCCTTTGGGGCATAAAATGCTGTATAAAATTGATGCGCTCTCACGAGGAATTTCTCTTGCTCCTTTCCGGATGTCTGTGGAATCAGATCTCCAAGCTCGCTTCGAACAAGCTCTGTCAGCTCTGAAACAGCCTCAAATTCATTCTTCTCATAAGCCAGTTTAAAAGCATGTACAGATATGGGTCGACAAACAGTTACGGAAACCACACTTCTGAATTGAATTGAATCTGAATAATCAAGGGCTATTGGAACAATTTTTAAATTACCTTCATAGCCTTTCCACTGCTCAAAACTCAGGGCAATTCTTGCCGTTCCCGTTTTTATGTCCCGTAGTTTCAGTTCGTAATAACTCGTACCTTCCGGAAAAATAAGCAAAGTACCATTTTGATCTAAATATTCGTGACATTTCGAAAAGGCCTGTCTATTGTCTGGCTTCTCCCCTGGCGCCACATCTTTTTTCCTAAAAATGGGGATGACATGAAAATAGCTAAAAATCCGGGAGACAAATTGATTTAAAAAAATACTCGCATTGGCTACAAATCCAATTCTCTGGCTCGTAATAGCTGCAATCAGTAAAGGGTCCATAAAGGTGTTAGGATGATTCGCTACGATGATCAATGGTCCGTTACCAGGGATTTGCTCCTTTCCGGTGACTACAATTTTCTTAAAAAAAAAGAAAAGTGCGGCCTTTACAATTTGTATTAAAAATTTATAAATCACGCCATATTCTTCTTAAGATTAGCCCTTTGAAGCATGACAAATCCGGTAATAAAAAACAAGGACATAAAAACCATACTATAACGCATACTTCCTGTAATCTGGTCAATAAAACCATAGGATAAAGAACCAATTACAATCGCCAGTTTTTCAGTAATATCATAAAAACTAAAATAGGAAGCCGTATCTTTTGTTTCAACAGGAATTAACTTGGAATAGGTTGATCTTGATATAGACTGGATTCCACCCATAACAAACCCCAGAAACGCCGCCAAACTGTAAAACGAAATTTTATCTTGCATAAAATAGCCTGAAACACAAATAAATACCCAGATCAGCAGGGTCGTACTGATCGCGAATCCATTCCCTCTTAATTTAGATAACCAGGCAAAAAAGAAGGCCCCGCCAATAGCCAGTATTTGTAAAATAAGCACGATATAAATCATTTCATCAGCACCCATACCGATCTCCTTATCAGCGAACAATGGTGCCAATAGCATCACTGTTTGAACCCCCATACTGAATAAAAAAAATGAGTATAGAAAACGTTTCATGACTTTTTTATCTTTTATGACCTCCCATACTTTCTTTAATTCCTTTGCCCCGTTTCCTAAAATTTTAACGGTGATCGATTTTCGGCTGTTGCTGTCTTTTAAATAATAAAAAGCAATTTGAGCAAATCCCATCCACCATACACCTACCAGAATAAATCCAAACCTGGTTGCTGAACTTCCATTTTCAAATCCAAATACTTCATATTTTTGATACAAAATCAGATTGATGATCAACAAGATCACACTGCCTATATAACCCATGGCAAAGCCCTTTGCACTCACACTATCCATTTTATCCTTACTGGCTACTTCCGGTAAAAATCCATTATAGAATACCAAAGAGCCTGCAAAACCGATACTGGCGGTTACAGAACAGGCAATACCATATTCAACATTTTCTCCTGTAAAGAAATAAAGGCCGATACAGGCCAGAGATCCCAAATACGTAAAGAACTGCATAAATCGTTTTTTCAATCCCCCGTAATCGGCAATACCCGACAGAATAGGAGATAAAAAAACAATGACCAAAAAGGAGAAAGATATAGCGAAAGAATACAGCACTGAATTTTTGATACTCATATTAAAAAACTCAACCATTTCACCCCCAAAAGCCTCCTGAGTGGTACCCAAATAATAAATCGGAAATATGGCAGTAGTTACGATCAGGTTATAAACAGAATTAGCCCAGTCAAATGAAGCCCATGCATTTATAAGTCTAGAGTTGTTTTTTTCCAGCATAATAGTTGGTTTGAAATCAGTTTCAAGATGAAATATTGGTCAATATACCTAAAAATTAAACAGGTTTAGAATATAGAAAGAAATGCAATCTGCAAAATTATCATATAGCACCTAAACCTGTTTCTATTTTACTTATTCTTCTTCAAGAGTTTCCTCAATGCTTTCAATATAACTTCTATCCCGTGTATTTTTCTGAACAGCAATGGCGGCAAATAAACTTAATGTGTATGACATGCCATAGAACCCCTTTTCACTCAAGAGTAAATCAGCGTTCCAAAGCCCTATGATGAGCAGTAAAATAGCACTCAATACTGAAAACCAACTGATGCCATAGTAAATATCTGTCACCTGAATTCCTTCCAATCTGTCCCGAACACTTTTTTGAACAGAAACTGCTGAAAACAATCCAAACAGTAAAATAGTAAAATAATATCCCTGTTCATTCAACATCATATCAGAGTTCCACAGACCGGTGCAATAACTAACAACACCAGCCAAAAGAGCCACCCAGGAGGCTCCAATAAATGCCGGTGTTGGCTTTTGATCAAATTCTTTTGGTTCTGTTTTTTTTGCAGGTTTTGATTTAGATGTTGAACCTTTTTTTTGGTCAGTGCTGTCAGTTTTGAAATTGTAATCCATAATATTTTATTTAATGATTAAATTTTTTCATTGTATGGGTCAAATTTGGGCTATATGAATGGAATTTTAAAATCAACTTTTTAATTTTACTTATGATATTATTTTATATTTTAAGCTATATAATCCTTTATTTATCTTATTTTTAATCACTATTACTTACGATATATATGAACAATATTTCTTCAATTATTGCCACTTTATCTGCAGAAGACAAAAAGAAATTTGTTTCAATCTTGAAACAGAGAAACAAGAGAAATGACACCAAGAACATTGATCTTTTCAAACTTTTGGACACACAAGACCCGGTAAAGAATCCAGATCTTATTCTCTATGGGAAAAAGACCAAAGGGGCCTATCATGCACTTTGTAAGAGACTTCATGATACGCTTATAGATTTTGTGGCTTCCCGAAAAATTGAAGGCGAGTCTTCTAAAGAGATCAGCGCATTAAAACTAATTTTGGCAAGTCGCACATTTTTTCAACACCAGCAAATATCTGTTGCTTTTAAAACATTGTCAAAAGCAGAATATATGGCTGAAACGCATTCCTTATACAGCGCGTTGAACGAAATTTATCAAATTCAATTAGCCCATGCTCATTTAAACGAATCACTTGATTTTCACGAAATACTTAAAAAATTCAAAAGCAATAAGAACTATATGCTTGAAGAAGAAAAACTAAATCTTTTTTATGCTGCAATTCAAGATGAACTAAGTCGTAAAAACCCGGTCTTATCAGACATTATTGAAAGAAATTTAGACACATATGACATCTCTGTTTCCAAGAATTTGAGCTATCAGTCTTTATTTAAAATTTTACAAATTAGCAATCAGGTAGCCAACATTACAAGAAATTATTTTGACATTCTTAATTTTATTGAGCAGGCAAGGAAACAAATAGATGTTTCAGAAAGGGCCCATCAGGAGGATCTGTATGAGCATATTCAGATATTATATTACTTATCCAACACTTATTTTAGAATTAAAAAATTTGATGAATCGGAGAGATCTTTGAGGGCCATGTACCATTATATGCAATTACAAAACCACAAGTATTTTAATGTTTTTTATTGCCAATATATCTTAATTGAGAATTTACTGAATATCTATACCGGCCATTTAGAAGAAGCCATTCAAAATCTACAAAATATTGATTTGAATAAATTTAAGCATGAAATTGAACATGTACATGATTTAAAACTAACCCTTGTTGTTGGCTTATTTCTGAATGAACAATTCAATGATGCCCTGAAGATTTACAGAGATTTTTTTCACAGCGACAATTGGTATGCGAAAAAAGTTGGTCTTATATGGGTCATCAAAAAGAACCTTCTCGAGATTCTGTTGCTTATTGAATTAGATTACATTGACCTGGTTGAATCAAGATTAAAAAGTTTTAGAAAAAAACACAGTGCACATCTTATTGAACACGGGGAAAAAAGAATTTTAGATTTTGTGAATCTGATTGCTTTATATTACAATAACAAACAGTCTATCCATTCTAAAGAATTTGAAAAAAAATCAAATGCTGTTTTAAAAATTGATAACAACGAGGAAGACATCTTTGCGATCAGTTTTTATGCCTGGCTGATGTCAAAAATGAAGTCTAGAAATACTTATACAACCTGTCTTGAATATATGAAAGGCAAATAGAATCCCAATGTGCTGAAACACTTCTACATTCCTTGTTCGATATTCGATATTCTACATTCGATATTCGATATTCGATATTCAAAAATCTCCAATCTTAAATCCAACAGGATTACTCCATGATCCCAAGTTGACCTCGACTGCAAACCTGTCGGCCGGAGGTGGATAAAATCCCAATGTGCTGAACCGCAAACTAATTTCAAAATCATTGTAGCATTGTAGCATTGAAGCATTATATCATTAACCAAAGGGGATTACTCCGTGATCCCTAAAAAGTCCCCGGCTGCAACTAAAATCCCAATGTGCTAACGCACATTGTAGGATTTTTTATTTCCAAAAGGTTTTGAGCGCGAGCGCTAAACCTTTTGGAAATAAAAAATCCCGATGAATTTTCATTCATCGGGATTTTGATTGATGTGGGCAATGAGGGACCAGAACCTTATTTATAACTATCTTATAACCTGCAATTTACGCCCTTCCATTTATCAGTGGCCTCGAATTGAGCACCTTTCTAAAACTTTAAATAAATATAAGGAATTCTGAATAAAA